>CAYRAW010000057.1:0-13505 GCA_964422225.1 uncultured Roseburia sp. | reverse complement strand
AGCAAATGATATCGGAAGTCTCTATAATGTCAGTTCGGATGCCGTTAAAAATATTTTAACCAAAGCATCTGATGCAACACAGGGAGATAACGAGAATATGTTTGACTCCCTTCTGAATGCAGCGATCAGTAATATCAATGATACAAACAATTGTCTATCAGATTGGGAAAACGAAGAAATGAAATGGGCTATGGGAATTTCAGAAAATACTCATGACCTGACCATTGCGGTTGGTAAAGCAGAGACAGCTTTGCAGTACACAGTGGCAGTAAGAGACAAACTTTTATCAGCCTATAATGAGATTATGCAGATACAGATTTAACCTCAGAATGTAAAAGGGATTTTGCGAGGATTGGAAAAAGGAGACACTTGAGATGGTTGACAAGGTGATGGAGATTGCAAAAAAAATCTTAGAAAGGATTAAGGAATGGTGGAATAAATTCAAGCCTAAGCAGAAGACACTGATCATTTGTGTAGCAGCGGGTGTTCTGATAGCAATATCAATTCTGGCAGGCGTACTTACCAGAAAACAGTATAAAGAACTGGTGGTTTGTGAGTCTACGAAAGAAGCATCACAGATCAAAGATCTGCTGGAAGGACAGTCACTGGATTACAAAGTATCGGAAGATGGATTGTCTTTTAAGATACTGAGTACACAGGTTTCAGATGCGAATCTTTTATTAGGCGCAAATAACATTCCAACATCTTCCTATACTCTGGATGATGTATTAGACGGAAGCTTTTCTACAACAGAAGCAGATAAGCAGAAACGCTACCGCCTATATCTGGAAAGTCAGATGGAAGATGATCTGGAGAGCTATGCAGCGGTAGAGACAGCTACTGTACAGCTTACCATTCCGGAAGATAATGGAACCTTGATCGCACAGAATCAGGAAACCTACGCAAGTGTTCTCCTTGAACTTACCTCAGATGCAGCTTTCAGTGAAGAAAATGCATCTGCAATGGCAAGATTTGTTGCAACAGGACTTGGGAATGAAACAACAGATAATGTAACGATCACGGATATTAACGGAAAAATATGGTTTCCGGTTGAAGATACATATGCTTCCATAGATAATGCAGATACCATGATGATGGTAAAACAGGAGGCAGAAAGCCTGATCAAGAAAGAGGTCAGACAGGTTTTATTAGGAACCAATGAATTTACACAGATAGAAGTAGCGACGAACCTGTCTATGGATTTCTCCAAGAAGGAAGTGGTAGAACATAACTACACTCCGGCAGACGGACAGGATCAGGGTGTGTTATCACATGAAGAAGTATATCAGTCAAATGCAACAGATGCATCAGGTGGAGTACCTGGAACTGATTCGAATTCAGAAACAGATTATATGATCGACAGCTCTGATTCAACGAACACCAGCACTTATGAACGCAAGAGCGATTATCTTCCGAATGAGAAGATCACGACAACTACAGAACCTACAGGAACTATCGTGTATACAGACAGTTCTGTATCAGCAGCTATGGTCAGATATAAAATCCTGAAAGAAGAAGACGCACAGCTTCAGGGATTTCTGGATGGTATAACATGGGAAGAATATAAACTTGCCAATGCAGGAAGAACCAAACTGGATGTAGATACTGATCTTGTCAGCCTGGTTGCAAATGCGACAGGAATTCCGAGTAAGAATATTACTATTGTTGCATATGAAGAGATGCAGTTTGTAGATGCTCCGACAACGGAAGTATCTTATAAAGATATCATTCAGATCGTGTTGATCATTATTATTCTTGGCTTGTTGGGATTTGTTGTATTTATGAGCCTGAGAACCAAGAGGGAAGTAGAAGAAGAGGAAGAGCTTTCAGTTGAAGATCTGCTGCAATCAACACAGCAGGAAGAACTTGAAAGCATTGAGGCAGAACAGAAGTCTGAAGCCAGAAAGCTGATAGAGGATTTTGTAGAAGAAAATCCGGAAGCAGTAGCAATGCTTCTGCGTAACTGGCTGGAGGAAGAATGGGGGTAATCAGGAATGGCAGAAAAAGAAAAAGAGCAGCTTACCGGAGTTCAGAAAGCAGCAATTCTGTTGATCGCACTTGGACCGGAAAAATCCTCTCTCATATTTAAACATTTAAAAGAAGAAGAGATAGAAGATCTTACGTTGGAAATTGCAAATACAAAGAGCGTATCACCTGCAGTAAAGGAGCAGATCATTGACGAATTCTATGAGGTGTGTCTGGCACAACAGTATATCACAGAAGGTGGTATTGGTTATGCGAAAGACCTTTTGGAAAAAGCCCTTGGGCAGGACGAGGCAATGCATGTTATTGGCAAGCTGACAGCTTCCTTACAGGTTAAGCCTTTTGAATTTGTTAAGAAAACGGATGCTTCTCAGTTGCTGAACTTTATCCAGGATGAACATCCGCAGACAATAGCGTTGATCTTATCGTATCTTTCTTCTGGCCAGGCTGCAACAATCCTTGCAGCCCTGCCACCTGGGAAACAGGCAGACGTTGCAAGAAGAATTGCAACTATGGACAGAACCAGCCCTGATGTGATCAAGGAAGTGGAACGTGTTCTGGAATCCAAGCTGTCATCACTTGTAAATCAGGATTACACGATCATTGGCGGTGTAGATGCGGTTGTAGATATTTTAAATACAGTAGACCGCGGAACAGAGAAACATATCATGGAGACTCTCGAGATCGAAGAGCCGGAACTTGCAGACGAAATCAGAAAGAAGATGTTCGTATTCGAAGATATCCTGCTGCTTGATGACAGAGCGATCCAGAGAGTGCTTAGAGACGTTGATAATAATGATCTGGCAATCGCACTTAAGAGTTCTAATGAAGAAGTACAGGCTGCTGTCTTCAACAATATGTCCAAACGTCTGGCAGAGATGATCAAGGAAGATATGGAATTCATGGGTCCTGTACGTATGAAGGATGTAGAAGAAGCACAACAGAAGATTGTTAATATAATCAGAAAATTGGAAGACTCTGCAGAGATTGTAATCTCCAGAGGTGGAGGTGACGAGATCGTTGTCTAAAAGTGGTGTACTAAAATCAAACTGGGTGTATGTAAATCCCGCAGAAACCAGAGTCATTGATACCAATGCAATGGTAGAAAACAAGTTAAAAGAGTTATCTCAGAAGTTGACAGAACAGACCAGGACAGATGACGAATTTACAGATGGATTTATGCAGGGCATTGATGCCAGACAGGCAGCAGAACTGATCGGAGAAGATGATCAGATCATAGGTGGGCAGCCTGCCGCAGAACCTCAAGCCCCTACGCCGGAGGAACTGATGAAGCAGGCCGCAGAGGAAATAGAGAATATGAAACAGCAGGCAATTGCAGAAATAGAAAATGCAAGAAAGCAGGCTGTTGAAGAAGGAAAGAAACAGGGATATCAGGAAGGGTTGGAGCAGGGTAAAAAAGAAGGCTTTGATCAGGGACATCAGGATGGTCTTAACAGCGTAGAGGATCAGAGAACACAGCTTCAGGAAGAGTATGAGAACAAAACTGCTCAACTGGAAGAACAATATCAGGCTAAAGTAAAAGAACTGGAACCCAAATTCATAGATGCATTAACAGGTATTTATGAACATATATTCCAGATCAGCCTGAAAAACTCCAGAGAACTTGTTGTACATCTGATCTCCAATACAATGAGGAATATAGAGGGCAACAGCGGATACCTGATACACGTATCAAAGGATGATTATCCATTTGTCAGCATGCAGAAAAAAGACCTGGTAAAGGGAACAAGTATTGATCCGAATACTATGGACATTATTGAAGATGCAACTCTGGATCGTAATGAATGTATGATTGAAACAGGCAACGGTGTATTTGACTGTAGCCTGGGAACTCAGCTGGAAGCGCTGAACGAAGAACTGAGGTTACTGGCATATGAGCCAAAGGCTTCAGAATAAAGGATGATACTATGGATACAGCAATTAATTTTGACAAATACCAGTCAGTTCTGAACAAAACATATTTTAAGAAACTCGGTAAAGTAGAGAATGTAGTAGGACTTACAATAGAATCTGCAGGACCGGATGCAAAAATGGGGGATATGTGCCGTATATATACAGATGCTGAGAAAAAGAATTATATTCTGGCAGAAGTAGTTGGATTTAAAGAAAAAAAGACATTGCTGATGCCGTATGAAGTAACAGAGGGTATTGGCTCAGGATGTATTGTTGAAAATATGAATTATCCTCTTAGCGTGCAGGTTGGAGAATGTTTGCTTGGCAAGACATTGGACGGACTTGGCAGATGTATCGATGGCTTCCGGCCGGATGCCAGGAATGTACAAAGATATCCATTGGAAGCTCCTCCACCAGATCCGATGAGCAGGGAAATCATTGATGAGGTACTTCCTTTGGGAGTCAAAGCTGTAGATGGTCTTATTACTGTCGGTAAAGGACAAAGAATTGGAATTTTTGCCGGTTCTGGTGTAGGGAAATCTACCCTGATGGGTATGTTTGCCAGAAACACCAAGGCAGATATCAATGTGATCGCACTGATTGGAGAACGAGGCAGAGAGGTAAGAGAATTTATCGAAAGAGACCTTGGGGAAGAAGGTATGCGCCGGTCTATCGTTGTAGTAGCTACTTCCGACAGACCGGCTCTGGAACGTAATAAGGCGGCGAAAACAGCAACGGCGATCGCAGAATACTTTAGAGATCAGGGAAAAGATGTGTTGTTGATGATGGATTCCCTGACACGTTTTTCCATGGCACAAAGAGAAATCGGACTTGCAAGTGGAGAACCTCCTGTAACAAGAGGATATCCACCCAGTGTATATTCAGAGATGCCGAAGCTTCTGGAAAGAGCAGGACGTGCGAGCGTTGGATCTATTACAGGATTGTATACAGTTCTGGTAGATGGTGAAGATTTTAACGAACCAATTACTGATACAGCACGAAGCATTCTGGATGGACATATTATGCTGACCAGAAAACTGGCAAATAAAAATCATTATCCTGCGATTGATGTTTTGCAAAGTATTTCCAGATGTATGTCAATGATCACAGATAAGACTCATAAAGCGGCAGCAGGCAAACTGAAGAATATAATGGCTACTTATAATGAGGCAGAAGATCTGATCAATATAGGTGCATATAAGAAGGGAAGCAATCCCAATATTGATAATGCCATCAGTAAGATTGATGCGGTAAATGATTTCCTGTTACAGACTACGGATGAAAAATATGATTTTGAGCAGACTGTTGAGTTGCTGGAAGGACTGTTTGATAAGTAAAGTGAGAGATGACCTATGGCAAGATTCAGGTACAAGATGCAGAGTATCCTTGATGTAAAGGAGAAACTGGAAAATAAAGCAAAGCAGGATTTTGCACAGGCGAATGCCAGACTGGACACGGAGAAACAGAAACTTGTAGAGCTTCAAAAAAGACGAAGTGACTATATGGAAGAAGGATTAAAGCTCCGACTTGAGAAAATTGACATCCGAAAGATACGGGAAAATAAAATGGCTGTACTTAAAATGGATGAATATATCAAGAATCAGATGGTACAGATCAATCTGGCATCCAGAGAAGTAGAGAAAGCAAGAGTTGCCTTGCAGACACTGATGCAGGAAAGAAAGGCACATGAAAAGCTGAAAGAAAATGCCTTTGAAGCATTTATGAAAGAAGAACAGGCAGCAGAAAGCAAAGAAATAGATCAGCTAACAACTTATACACATGGACAGAAATTGATGGGAGAACAGAACAATGGCTAGTAAAAATTCAAATTTGAGTCCCGATGCACCTGAAATGCAGATGAAGCAGTTAAAGGAAAGCAGAAAGCAATTCAAACAGGAACAGAAGAATCAGCGAAAGGAAGCGAAGAAAAAGGCAAAGGAGCTTGAAAGCCAGGAGCGTGAACTGGACGAACAGATCGACGGCAACGGCGCTTCTGTTGTCATCGTCACGCTTTTTATTATTCTGATCTGGCTGGGAATACTGATCCTTTTGGTAAAGATGGATGTAGGTGGATTTGGATCTAATGTACTGACACCTATTTTTAAGGATGTACCTGTCATTAATAAAATCCTTCCTTCTGAAAGTACAACAGAGACATCAAATGATAAAGAAACGTATGGCGGCTACAGCAGTTTAAAGGAGGCTGTAGAACAGATCAAGACTCTGGAGAAACAGCTTGATCAGGCGCAGAGCACTAATGCTACATATGCAGAACAGATCAATACATTGAAAGCAGAGGTTCAGAGATTAAAAACTTTTGAAGATAATCAGGTGGAATTTCAGAAGATCAAAGAACAGTTTTATGAAGAAGTTGTATATGCAGAAAATGGACCGGGAGCTGATGAATACCGCCAGTATTATGAGGAAATGGATCCTACAACGGCAGAAGCATTATATAAGCAGGTGATCCAGACAGAGGCGGCTGACAAACAGATGCAGGAGTATGCGAACACATTCAGCAATATGCAGGCATCAGAGGCGGCTGCAATCCTTGGAAATATGACAGACAATCTTGATCTGGCAGCTTCTATTTTACAAAATCTGGATGTCAGCACCAGAGGAGCGATCCTTGGCGCAATGGACTCTGCAATTGCAGCCAGAATTGTCAAAATAATGGATCCTAACTCTTAAAGAAACTTTCTATTTATCCGATATACATAATGTACCTTGATAATTAAAAAAAGATATACCTTGTAATTATGGAGGTACAAAATAATTACGAGAGGAGGACGTAAATGACAAGTGCATCTGTAAAAAATGCAGGTCTTGATGCAACACTGCTTCCGGTGGCTGCAAAGACAGTGAGCGCACAGCGTACCCAGGATGGTCAGGATTTTGGAACGATCATGAACCAGACGACGGGGAAAGCACAGCAGTCTAACACGCCTGATGCAGGTCAGAAGCAGACACAGGGAGTAAAAGAAGACAAGCCCAAAACAAAGACAGCAGACACTGAACAGTCAGTGGCGGAGGATAAGACAGACAGTACGACAAGTGACGTACAGGATACAACAAATGTATCACAGGAAACGCCCAAAGAGGATAATACCGTAGGTGAGGATGTAGCAGATGCTGTAGAGGAAGCCACACAGAAGATTATGGATTCCGTGGAAGAGGAACTGGATATTTCCGAGGAAGAACTGGTGGCTATTATGGAACAGTTGGGATTACAGCCGATAGACCTTCTGCAGTCGCAGAATCTTACGGAATTGATCGCCGCAGTAAATGATGCAGACTCTTTGATTGATGTCGCAGTAGATGCGGATATGTATCAGCAGCTTCAAAATCTGACGGAAGCAGTAGATACGACACTGGAGGATTTGATGACACAGTGTGGAATCAGTGAAGAGGAGTTACAGTCTGCATTAGAGCAGCTGAAAATGCAGGCAGAACAGAACGCGGTTCAGGGAGAAACTTCACAGCCGGATAACATCATACCCTTTGAAAAGGATATGGATATGGCAGAAGTACCGATGCAGCCGGTAACGGAAGATCCGATACCTGTTGTCAAAAACAGGACGCAGGCACTCGCACAAAGTCAGAATCCAGATACAAATGTGACAGAAGTGTCACAAATGGTAGAAAGTACAGAAAAAGATTCATCACTAGATGAGCAGGAAGCAGATTTTTATCAGGAAGGTCAGGAAAGCTTTAACAAATTCCAGAATTCAGCAGAAGAAACCACAGTAATGCCGGAACAGGATGTGGTTCCAACCAGAACAGTAGATACTGAAAGTATCATGAAACAGTTAGCTGACTATGTGAAGATCAGACAGGGCAGCGAATTGACAGAGATGGAACTTCAGCTTCATCCGGCGAGCCTTGGAAATGTGCATATTCAGCTTGCAACCAAGGGCGGAGTGGTAACAGCACAGATTACAACTCAGAATGAAGAAGTGAAAAATGCGATAGAATCGCAAGTAGTTCAATTGAAAAACAATCTGGAAGAACAGGGCGTTAAAGTAGAAGCTGTAGAAGTATCTGTAGCAAGCCATGAGATGGAAAAGAATCTGGATCAGAGTGGACAGCAGCAACAGAATGAACAGCAGGATAATGCAGCAGGCAGTATTCAAAGAATACGCAGAGCAAACATCAATCTGAATCTTTATAGCAGTGAGGAGGAAGCATTAGAAGAAGCCGGTGGGCTTGATGATGCATCCAGAATTGCGATGGAGATGATGGCAGCGAACGGTAATACCATGGATTTATTGGCATAACTTGGGCAAGACAGGTAGAAAGGAAGATACAGCATGAGTTTAGTAGCAGCATATGTAGATGGAGCATTACAGACTTCCACGACTTCTTCGGACTCATTGAGCAGCAGTAGTAGCAGCAATTCAGTTGTAGACAGTGATACCTTTTTAACGTTATTGGTAGCAGAAATGCAGAATCAGGATCCGCTGGAACCAACCAGCAACACAGAATGGGTATCCCAGTATGCAACCTTCACACAGGTTCAGCAGATCAGTGAAATGGCAGATTCTATGGATCTTGTCAGAGCAAATAATCTGATCGGCAAGGAAGTAATTATGAAGGTAACCAGTACAAGTACAGGTGAAACAAGCTATAAACGTGGCGTAGTAGACTATGTAGTTATAGAAGATGGCAAACCACTGCTGGTCATTGATGAAGCAAAATATTCACTAAGCGATCTGGATACAGTAGCCAGCGATGAATACTTCGATGCTTATGACAAGTATACAGAATTTACAAGCAAGGTAGCGCAATTACCTTCTCTGAATTCAATTGACAAATCTTATCAGAGTGCAGTTCAGGATATTATGGATCTTTATAATGGAATGAGCGATTATGAGAAGGAATATCTCGAAACTTATGCGGCAAGTGACATAGAGTCCTATGAAGCCTATGTGGAACAGTTGGAGAGCCTTGGTGTAACGTTTACAGAGGAAACAGAGACAGAAGAGACAACACTGGATGATCTGATCAGTGTGTTTGATAAGAAAATGACATCCTTAATGGAACAGATTGAGACTCTAAAAGAAAGTATCAGTAGCAGCAATTCTAGTACAAATGAAAGTGACAACGATTCTTCCGATTCAGATCAGACGATTGAAACGCAGAACAGTACAGATACAGGATCGACCGAAGAAACGCAGGAAAGCGGAGATGCTGACCAGACCGGTGACACACAGGAAAGTGATGGTACAGACTCTGCAGACGACAGTACACAGGGAACTGCCGGTACAGATTCTGATGAAGACACACAGGACAGCAGTGATTCTGATGAGGAATTGGCAGACTTGCTGACCAAAGATAATACGACTGCATAGATAAATAACAGCAGTCCTGAAGTCGAAGATATGGAGGCAACAGGGTAATGAATATTAGTAATAACCAATTCCTTTCCATTGAACAGCTACAGGAACAGTATCTAAAGCAGCAAAAGAAAATCCAGCCTGCAACAACCGGTGAGGGACTGAGTTTTGAAGAGATTCTCCAAAAACAGCAGACAGGAGAGATCAAATTCTCAAAACATGCTGCGAACAGATTGAACGACAGAAATATTGAATTAACTTCTGAACAACTGGAAAGGTTGAGTGACGGGACACATAAAGCAGGAGAAAAGGGAATTAGAGAATCTCTGGTACTTGTAGATGAACTGGCATTCATTGTGAATACCGGAAGCAACACAGTAATCACAGCAATGGATCAGGCAGAAACAAAAGAGAATATATTTACAAATATTGATGGGGCCGTAATCATATAATAGCCGGACCTTTTAAGGAGGCTAGGGCTTTCCGAATGATAGAAGAAAGCAGATACGGCAGCGAATAGGAGGTCATTTCACTATGATGAGATCACTTTACTCTGGTGTATCAGGTTTAAAAACACACCAGACCAAAATGGATGTTATTGGTAACAATATCGCCAACGTTAATACAACTTCATATAAGACCATGTCGATCAACTTCTCTGATATGATGTATCAGACAACACAGGCAGCGACAGGTGCTAATGCAACAACAGGTACAGCGGGAACCAATCCCAAACAGATCGGCCTTGGCGTACAGACAGCAGCAATTTCCACAAAGATAACAGAAGAAGGCGCTACACAGTCAACAGGTAATCCTTTTGACTTAAAGATTTCAGGCGATGAATTCTTTATTGTAAGTGATGGTAGCAATACTTATTTTACAAGAGATGGTTCATTCTATGTTGATGCAGCGGGCAATCTGGCAATGTCCAGCACAGGCTATAATGTTATGGGTTGGGGTGTAGATGAAGAGACCGGTAATATCAAACAGGATACGGTTCAGCCTCTGGTTGTCATGGGAAGCGATTATCTCACTTATGGCGCAGAATATACAACGGCTGCTACTGCATCCGGTATTATTGACTGGAATGATGATGATCAGAGTGAGAAAGCAGGTAAGACATTAAGCTTACAGATCTATGACAATCTGGGTTACAGCTATACAGTAAAATATGGCCTGCATAATGCAGTAGAAGGAAAAGAAGGAAGCGACTACAGTTTCTATGTAACACTGGATTCTATTACGGATTCATCAGGAAATCAGCTTGACATCAGCAATGTGACATTTGGCTCAGGAAACACTGCTCTGAGTATTGAATTGGACGGTGTAAGCTATGGTGTATCAGGTGCAACTGTCAAGCAGGCATCTTTACAGAATCCCATTACAGTAGGTACAACTACAGTGTCTACCATTGCATATGCGGAAGTAACAGATGCTGCAGGCACAACGACTACGGTTATTCTATACCCAAGCAGTGACATGACTGCAGTGGGTGGTACACTTACATTGGATAGTGGCAAAACAATTGATCTTGATGACACGAACGTAACTACACTCTTTGACAGTGATGGTACGGTTGCGTCAGGAAATGAGGATTTGTTTACCACTTTGTACGGTGATAAAATATCTGCAGAACAGATTCAGGCAGGAACAGTCAGTGAAGACGGAACACTTACAGTAACACAGCGGACGGTAACTAACGGTGCTGTCTTAAGCTTTTCCGGAAGTGATGGTAAATTTATTACGAACGGAAGTACCGGTGGTGAGAATGGTGTGTCTATGGATCTGTCAAGTCTGGGCAAGGCGTTTACTACAGTCGCAATTGATTTCTCCAGTGTAGTAGTAACTGATAATAGCGGTAAATCTACGATATCACTTGAAAAGGGTGACTCAGACGAGGCAAATGCAGGCCGCGAGAGTGGTACTCTGTCAGGTGTATCCATTCAGACTAACGGTATGATCTACGCCTCCTATACCAATGGGCAGAAGAGACTTTTGGGGCAGATAGCAGTAACGGAGTTCGCTAATGCTTCCGGCCTTCAGAAAGAAGGAGACAACTTATATTCAGCTACTAAGAATTCCGGCGATTTCGACGGTATCGGTATGGACGTTACGGAAAATGGTGATTCTATGAATACCGGTGTACTGGAAATGAGTAATGTAGATCTTTCTTCTGAATTTACGGATATGATCACAACGCAGAGAGGTTTTCAGGCAAACAGCCGTATCATCTCGGTATCAGATACACTTCTTGAAGAACTGGTTAATCTGAAACGATAAAATTGAATACACAATAAATCGACAATAAAAACAAATCATAAAGGGGTTATGCAAGTCATGCCCCTTTTTATCATTCAGCACATACTTATATATAATAAAAGAAAGAAGGAAATTATTAATATGATTGAGATCACGAAATTAAACGGAGCAAAAATGCTGGTCAATACCTGTCTGATCGAAACAGTAGAAGAAACACCGGATACTGTGATCACGTTAACCTCAGGAAAGAAAATCATTGTAAAAGAAAGTAGACAAGAAGTAAGAAACTTAGTGAAATTATCAAGAAAAGAAATTTTCTTGGCAGATAGAGAGGAAAATTAATATTTTTATGCAAAATTTTCAGAAAATTGTTGCAATTTATGTAACCTTAAAGTATTATAGTATATAGAAACAAGGATATAAGAAAATGGTAGATAAAAGGGGTGTGTAGAAGTGGATATAGCGTCTTTGATTGGTATTTTGGGATGCTTAGGACTGGTTCTTTTTGGTATCGTATCAGGTGATGACGGTATAGCAGCGATTAACTTCTTTATTGATCCGGCATCGGCACTGATTACTTTTGGCGGTGCTTTTATGGCAACACTGGCATCTGTTACAATGTCGGACTTTATAGCCGGTCTTAAAAGTTTTACATTAATTTTTAAGACAGAAAATGTTAATATACCGGAAATGATCGCTAAGATTATTGACTTGTCCAATGTAGCCAGAAAGGAAGGTTTACTTTCACTGGAAGAAGCAGCCGGCGATCTGGATGATGCATTTATGAAGAAAGGTATCCTGTTAATAGTGGATGGTACTGATCCGGAACTTGTAAGGGGAATTTTGGAGTCAGAACTGATCTGCATTGAAGGCAGACATAAGGACAGAATAGGTCTTTGGGAAACACTGGGTTCCATGGGTCCTGCCTGGGGTATGGTTGGTACGCTCATTGGTCTGGTTATCATGTTACAGCATATGTCGGATCCTTCTAATCTGGGGCCTTCCATGGCAGTAGCTCTGATCACGACTTTCTACGGGTCCTTGCTTGCAAACTGGATCTGTGGACCGGTCGGTAATAAACTGAAAGCCAAAAATGCTGCTGAAATACAGGCAAAAGAAATTATGATAGAGGGTCTTCTGTCTATACAGGCAGGTGAGAACCCAAGAGTTATAGAGGAGAAACTGAAGTCATTCTTAGCACCAAAGGATAGACCTGCTACAACAGAAGAAGGAGCTGGAGGTGAGGCTTAATGGCGAAGAGGAAACCCGAAGAAGTAAAGAAGGGCCTTGATGAATGGATGGGTACTTTCTCGGACATGATGACTTTACTGATGTGTTTCTTTGTTATGCTGTTTGCAATGTCTAATGTTGACGAAGCAAAATTTGATGAAGTATCACAATCCTTTCAACAGAATTTCAGTATATTCAAAGGTGGAGCCAAAGCCATTGGGGATGGTGTACTGGTAAGTAATGGAGTCAGCCAGCTTAATATGTTGGGCGAATATGTTAACAGTACCGGTAAAGTGGCAGAAAGTGATACTCAGGAAACAGAGTTTAAGGAAAATGCCACGGGTGAGAATGATTCAGAACTGCAGGAACTTGCAGAACAGTTAGGAGCATCACAGGAAGAAATCAAGGAATTGCAGGAATCCATAACAAATCTGGAAGCAGAGAAGATGAAATTATCCGAAGAACTTGCAGAGAAAATAGAAGAATCTCTTTCTGAGAACTTCCTATCAGATCAGGTAGATGTCAGCTTTGATACAAATTGTGTAATTTTAACTTTAAATGGAGCTTTTTTGTTTGATTCAGGCAAAGCGGAACTTAAGACAGAAGCCAAACCCATATTGAATAAGGTGGGGAAAATTTTAAAACGATATGCGGATAACACGATTGAAATTGAAGGGCATACAGATTCTGTTCCATTAAATGGAGGCAGATATGAAAATAATGATGTATTAAGCAGTTACAGGGCATTGGCAGTATTTAATTATCTTAAAGATAATGCGTCAG
>CAYRAW010000056.1:13063-13654 GCA_964422225.1 uncultured Roseburia sp. | reverse complement strand
ATATTTTATATTTCACACCAAAGGATTCTTCTAATGCTGTCTATTTAAAAGATGGCACTTTTCTGTCTGTAACAGAAGATACAGGAGAATTCTATCTTTTGACAGAACCCTATAAGGAATTCTATCGCATTAACAAAAAAGTCATTGTAAACATGCGATTTATCTCCATGCTTACCCCTATCACAGTGATGATGCAGGACTATCGGGAATTCCACTATTCGCCGTTACGATATTCAGAATTAAAGTTTCTAAAAGAAGATATCGATGATATGGACTGATACGAAAAGGGAAACGCTCACAGAACGTTTCCCTTTTCATATTGTTATGCTGTCACGATCACGCCACCATCATTTGCATACATGCTGCTGATTCCTGCTGTATCCATAATAAGCACATCTTTGAATTTTACTTTCGCAAGGATCTGATCCTTCACACTGTTGGCTCTGTCCGGATTGTTGCAGTGTGTGATCATCAGACATTTTTCTTCCGGTTCTGATACATCCCTGATCACATGGTCTACCATCTTGGCAAGTGCCTTCTTGATTCCTACAGACTGTCCCAATTGCACGATACTGCCCTGTTCTCCCGCCA
>CAYRAW010000056.1:0-13053 GCA_964422225.1 uncultured Roseburia sp. | reverse complement strand
CCGCCATAACAGGTTTAATACTCAAGGTCGATGCAACCAGTGCCTTTACTCCGGAAAGTCTGCCATTTTTACGCAGAGTTTCAAGATTATCCAATACAAAATAAGTATGCATACCATCCACAAACTGCTCGATCCTGGATGTAATTTCTTCAAATGTAAGACCTTCCTCTTCCCACTGTGCGATCTTGTAGGCAATCTGTGTCTCACCACAGGATGCAGAACGGGAGTCTACTACATATATCTGCTTCTCTCCATATGTTTCATGGTATAGATTTTTGCCAAGTACTGCACTGTTATAGCTGCCGCTGAGCTTGGAAGAGAGGGTCACAACATAAACATGATCCGCTTCTGTGCGATATGCTTCCATGAAACGCTCCGGAGACGGGCATGCTGATTTGGGACTGACAGGACACTGTGCCACTGCCTGAAGGAACTCCTTCTGATCAAAAGATTCATCATCCAGCTTCTCATATGTATCACCAACAATAAGTGTTAATGGCACGATTTCAAATCTGACATCCTTCTTCAGTTCTTCCGGTAATTCACAACAACTATCTACAACAATTTTATAGCTCATATCTATACCTCTTGCATTAATCTGTACTATTTTATGTAGTTTTAAAAACTACATTCTATGTTAACATATATTATGACATTTGAAAAGATGTTTTAAAAAATAATTTGCACCCATTGTTATGAAATGCTACAATAATGAGTAATGAAAATAAGATAAGGAGACTGCCATGACAGCCCTGGAGATAAAGATAACCAAAAATTTTATGAATGCACTGTTGGTATCAGAACAGTTTGATACCTTTCTGGTAGAGGAAGTTTCTATCACAACTTTTAACACCTTCCAGATCGATGGACATATTGTAAAGGACTTCTATACAAATGAAGAGATAGAAGCCGCAGGTGGCGCACTCCCTGTCTTTTCCGGTTGGAAAGATATCAGACCTGTCTGTTTCCAGTTGATCAAAGGTAAGAAAACCCCTGTTTCCTTCCGCGTTATCCTGCATGCTTCACCTGCTTTGATCGAACAGATCGCAGGTCAGCCTGATTGTGGTGTTGATGCGAGCCTGATCCGTTCTCTTGCCCTCAATATCCGTTATGATAAAGGCCGTGTGACCTGCGTTACCGGAACTGCCTTTACCACTTTTATTATGGATAAGAGCGTTGATACCTTATGGGATCAGTATATCCGCAGCTTCCTCGCCAGACTTGGTCTTGATTTTGAAGCATTATAAAAAGGCATATCACTATGCCTTTTTTACTTTAGGTCTAAAGATCAGACTCGCCAGATATCCAAAAACAAGCGCTGCACTACAGCCTACTGCTCCATTGGTGAAGCCTCCTTTGAAAAGTCCAATGAATCCATCCTTATCTACCGCTTCTTTAATGCCCTTCATAAGAATATTTCCATATCCAAGAAGAGGTACATTCGCTCCTGCTCCCGCATATTCTGCAAAAGGTTCATACCAGCCAAAGAAACTGATGATAGCACCAAGCACCACCAGCAATACCATAACTCGTCCCGGCAGCATCTTCGTCCGATCCAGCAATATCTGCGCAAGGGCACAGATCAGTCCCCCTACCCAAAATGCATTTACATAATCCATATGTCCTTCCTTTCCACATTTCAATATAAATTCCGGCAATGGTCATACTTTATACGAAACTTAGTATATGGATTATGTTACCTTTTATTCAAAAAAATTTTAATGTCTGGAAATGCGGGCAATCTCATTTACTACTTCGCGGATATTTTTGTTTTCACAGTCTATGACTATATGAGCATATTTCTCGTAAAGAGGTGTCCTTTCCTGATAGAGATCAAGCAGCGTCTGTCCATCTTTAAGGACAACACCTCTCTGCGCCAGATCCCCCAGTCTGTCCCGGATGCTTTCATAAGAAAGTTTCAGATAGCATATTGTGCCGATCTCTCCCAGATGCTCCATTGCCTTTGCCCCGTATACGACACTGCCTCCTGTTGCAATGATCGTATTGGACGGATCCAGAGAAGCATTTACTCTCTCTTCTACCTGGATAAAGCCATCAGAACCACATTCTTCGATGATTTCATGCAGCTTCTTACCTTCCTGTTCCTGAATCACCAGATCGGAATCCATAAAAGACATCCCCAGATTCTTGGCAAGTACGACACCTACTGTGCTCTTGCCTGCACCCGGCATGCCGATCAATACTATATTCTTCATCTTTGTCCAATCCTTACTTTAAGTATGCAGTAACCTCTACCTCGCAGAGAACTCCCTTAGGAAGATCCTTAACTGCAACGCAGCTTCTGGCAGGATTCTGCGTGAAGTACTTGGCATATACTTCGTTAAAAGCTGCAAAATCAGCAATATCAGCCAGAAAGCAGGTTGTCTTAACCACCTTATCATAAGAAGTGCCTGCTGCTTCCAGAATAGCACCTACATTCTTCATGGACTGCTCTGCCTGTCCTGTGATATCTGTTGCCTCTACGTTGCCTGTTGCAGGATTGATAGGAATCTGTCCTGATGCAAATAAGAAATCTCCTGCTACAATAGCCTGAGAATAAGGTCCGATTGCTGCCGGTGCATTGTTTGTACTGATCTTGGTTAACATAATTTTACTTCCTTTCTTTTATTCATCAAATTCTACTGTTACATAAAATCCCCGCTCGTTCTCAATAACCGAGGTGACTTTGCCGCTTCTTGCCAGAAGCCTCTCGCGAAACGGCACATTGCCTGACATGGCAAGCGATGGGTCAATCGTGTAATAATAGTTACTGGGTAGAACGCCTTCTGTCACAGTGATGGTATCACCTTCGTGAACAAGTCCCGGACGTTCCATTTTAAATTCCATCTTACGCATTGTTATCGTCATGCCTTTCTATCTATCAGTGACCCAATTAAAAAGTTCTTTTCATACTATCATCCTTCAAAGTCAGCTAAAAGTCAAGTATAAATAGTCGTGGAATCTATATTGCATAACACGAAACAAGTTGTTAAACTTGATACTATATTAGAAAGAAGGGAGCCTCTTTATGTATATTATTAACGCGCTCGTTTATACAGATCGGCAGGAATTTGTTCCTTTGACAGTCCAGACCAGGGGCGAACAGATCATTGCCCTGCTGCCTCCTGATGCAGCTTTGGAATCCGGGGAAGAAATCGTAGATGGGGCGGGATGCTATTGTATCCCGGGACTTACTGACATTCACTTTCATGGATGTAACGGTTATGATTTCTGTGACGGAACTGCAAAAGCTTATCAGGCAATGGCAGACTTTGAACTGGCGCATGGCGTAACTTCCATGTGTCCGGCTACAATGACACTTCCCCCGGATACCCTTACCCACATCTGCAGGGAAGCTGCTGATTTTGCAAGACACCAGACCTCCGGTGCCGACCTCGTTGGCATTCATATGGAAGGTCCTTTTATCAATCCTGTGAAAAAAGGTGCACAAAATGCCGCTTATATTCAGTCTCCCGACGCTACTCTCATCAGGCGCTGGATCAATGCCTCCGGGCATCTGGTCAGATTGATCACTCTTGCTCCTGAAATAGATGGCGCAATTGACTGCATCCGTGAATGCAGAGAGGAAGTTGCCTTTTCCATTGGACATACGAATGCCGACTATGATACTGCCATGTCTGCTCTTCACGCCGGAGCAGACCATATCACCCACCTCTATAATGCCATGCCACCCTTTCATCACAGAGAGAGCGGAGTCATCGGTGCCGCCTATGATACGCCGGACTGTTACAAGGAACTGATCTGTGATGGCATTCACGTAAGCGCCCCGGTTGTGCGTGCAACCTTCGCCCTCTGCCCGGAGCAGGTCATTCTCATCAGTGACAGCATGCGTGCCGCCGGAATGCCCGATGGCAGCTACACTCTGGGTGGTCAGGACGTAACTGTCCATGGTAAGCTGGCACTCTTATCTGATGGCACGATCGCCGGAAGTGCCACTCCATTGCCGGAATGCATGAAGACCGCCATTTCCATGGGGATTTCTCTGGAACAAGCCGTTGCGGCTGCCACGATCCAGCCCTGCCGCTCTATTGGAATTGCTGATCGCTATGGCAGCATCATTCCTGGCAAAAAGGCACATTTTAACTTGCTGGATATCCATTCCCTTTCTCTGAAAAAAGTCATAAAAGGCAGCAAAATCCCGCTGCTATCATAAACAGCGGGATTCTACTTTATTCAATATTCTCTCCCTGAGCATCAACTCTGATACAGTGTTATATCGGATTTTAATAAAGTATCAGATGGCAATATCGAGGATCGTCCTCTGTGTGCCTGTTGTCTGCCGGTTCTTTACCATAAATACTGCCGATGCACTTCTGTGGTATACAGCCGCATCATTGATCATTCTGGTCAAGTCACTAATCTTCTGGGAAAGTTGGGCATTATCATTTTTTGTAAAAGAAATTCCGTTACCGCCTGTGCGGCTGAGTTCACTGGTAAGTTTCTTGATTTCCTGCTGGAAATTCAATCTGTCTGACAGCGAGAAGTTTCCATTGATCACCTGACTGGATAAACCATCCATTTTCTTCATCATTTCGTCGATTTCCGATGTGCTCGCCAGCTCCTCTCTGGCTGCCTGCTTCTCAAGCTTCAGACTCTCCCTGAGTCCTGCTGCCGAAATAGACACTTTAACAGATTCGTCTTCCTGTTCCGGTTTCTCTTCGAGCAATACTGCTTCAAGTTTTCTGGTATGTCGTCTGCTGTTTCCTCCGGAGCTGCCATTCTCTACTGCTGTTGCAGCACTGTTGAGCTGTAAAGCACTACTCGCACTCTTTACCTCCATACATACTCCTCTCCCTCATATATGGTGCAGACACCCCTTATTGCCCGCACACATCATTTATGTTGTCCTATTACAGACACCTTATATGTTAACTACTCCCCTTATGCTATATATATCGGAGCAAATTGTCAGAACTTTATAGTAATTATGTAAATTTTTTATTTAATTCACACATTTTAATATTCTGTGATTTTTTTTGTTTTTATTAATTTATAATGTACAAATAAACTAATGATGTGTTATAATAAAAAAATGTATTCACTACGAGAGAAAGGACATGAGTAAATGAAGCCAACATATGATCCTGCTATTGAAGCCTGCCTTCAGGCTGCACAGGATAATTTCCATACTGTCCGTACTGCCAATTATCAGGAGTACAGACCATATTGCGAGCAGCTTTTTGCCTATGCAGCAGAAGAACAGTCAGACTATCTCTTTGCAAAGGCTTATTATTATATGATGGAATACTATGCCACAGATAATGACCATATTAATACGATCAGTTGTGCGCTGGAAGGGATCAAATACCAGCAGAACACCCGGGAATATGAGTTAGTTGCACGTTCTTATAACATATTAGGCATCTTTACTGCTTCCATGGGAGATTCTTCCAAGGCAGTTGATTATTTTCTCTCCAGCATTGATTTTTGCAATAAATATCACTGCGATCATGTACATGCCATGGCAACAGCCAATCTGGCTGATGTATTTCACCGCAGTCTGAATTATAATCGTGCCCTTTTCTACTATGAAGAGGCAGAGAAATATTATATTAAGGAAAAAGATTTTCTGGATTCCTGTGATTTTCTGGATGAATTGAATAATCTCCTATGTAATAAAGGGCATTGTCTGCTCTCTATCAACCAGTTAGATGAAGCCAATGAATGTGGACGCAAAATCAGGGAAAATCTGGCGCAGATCATGGCAAAGAATGGGAACTATGTCCGTTTCACAACCCATGTATATCTGTCAGCTTTGGCATATGCCAACAAAGATATGGAAGAGATGCAATACCATTTCCGTATTGCACAGGAGGATTTTCACAGCAGTGATGCCTATACTTCTTATCTGTCAGATATCAAAGCCTATATCGAATTATATATGAATCTGAAAAAATATGATGAGGTTGTAGAAGTTCTGGAATACTATCTGCAAAAATGCCATAATGACAGAGCTCCTTTCTATATTTACAGTATTTTTCTTGAACGAAGAATCGAATGTACTCTGTTATTGCAGGATGATAGTGGTTACCGCTATTATTCACAGCTTTTTATCAAACTGTATAAAGATAACAGTGCCCGTAACTCCGGGACAGTATTACATGCTGAAACTGCCCATAAGGAACAGCAACGTATTCAGAAGGTGCAGCAGGACATGCTTCTTTTGAATGAACAGCTCATGGTGCAGTCGCAGCATGACGCGCTGACTGGTCTTCCAAATCGTGCATATTTGAATAACTATGCAGAAGAAACACTGACAAAGGCATTAAAAAATCATACGACTTTCGGAATTGAGATTCTGGATATCGATTTTTTCAAATCTGTCAATGACACTTACGGACACATTGAAGGTGACCATTATCTGACAGCCGTTGCGGATCTTCTGTACAAATTAACCGAAGAATACAAAGATGTTTTTGCTGCCCGTTATGGTGGAGATGAATTTGTCCTTGTATATTATAATAAAACTCTGGACGAAGTGAATGAGATCATGGAGCAGCTTAGAAAATCTACAAATTCTGTAAAGCTTCCTGAAATCAGTAAAGTAGGTGTTGAGCATGTCACGCTCTCACAAGGTTGCTGCAATCGCGTTCCTGAACCAATGAACCGTCTGTGGGATTATCTCTCCTCCGCAGACAATATTCTCTATGAAGTAAAGAAAAAAGGGAAAAATAATTACAAAGTTTCCGATTGTTTTGAAACGGCAGAGGTCTAATCGACCAATGCCTTTTTTGTCTGCAACGCCCCGTTTGCATAATACCCTGCTACTGCGCGGCTAAAGTTAAAGTTCCGGATATGCATTTTTGTGTTTTCTTTCTGTATTCTTTCAAAATACTCTCTTTTCAACTCTTCTGTATCATATCCCTCTTCCTCCAGATCTGTATGCTCCAAGGCTGCAATAACAGGTGCCGCATCCGCAGAAAGTCTTTCCTGTAAATAATAGATATCCGTTGTTTTGCCCTGTTTCAGGATTGCAAGATTATATTTAGCGATCCAATAATCCGGGTGAATCATAGCAAATCCGAGATACCCCAATGTCACAACGACCAGCAGATAACGAAACAGCCCAAACTGTTCATGATAAACATCATATATCATTCCTGCCGTCAACAGAACCATAACAGCTAATGTCCATAATACAGCTAATCTAAGGAAAGTCATTCCATAACAGTTGATATATAACAGCATGCGATACGCACTGGAAGCGATCATAATATAGGTACAGCCACAAATTACAGTCAGTATCAAATTCAGTACTTTTGATCTGGCAAAAAAAGCATGGCAAAACGGCACCAGACATATATTAATGATACACACAAAAAGCAACGGGAAGAACCCACTTCTGGCATATTGTGCATATGTGTAACCCTTGGGCAGACTCATTTTCCCCAGAAAAAGTCCAAATACCTGTACCCCACAGAACATCACATATAATGCAGCGATCAATACTGCCGCCGTAATTGCGATATATGCATCCCATTGTGGATGGTTCTCCTGCACAGTCTCATCCTGTACCTGACGTTTCCCGCAAAAGACAATCATCCCATACGTATACACAAAACATACCACGATCATAAATATGATCTGAAACGTAGTCCCATTGATAAGCCACTTCGGTATCTGCCACTGCCAGAGCCAGTTAAACATATCGCAGAACATCTGATAAAAAACTGCATCTGCACAAAGTAATAATACTCCAACAACAAACAGGATCGGAATACTGACTGCAATTCCAATGATCACTGCAAAAATAATTCTGTTTCGTTTCTTCCTCTTCTGCTCGTCTTCCGTCTGTGTCTGATGTTTCTTTCTATAAACGGATGCTTCTTTAAACGGAGCTGATATCTTACATAAACTTCCCCAGAACATCCGCATAATCTCCCTGCACCATGTTCCTACATACCAGTTCCTGGTCTTTTGACCAAATATTATCTGCAACATCCATACTGCAAACAGTACAATTCCCAATAACCGGTTCAGACCGATCAACACATAGGAATCTGTTGTACAGTTAATCACTCCCAGAAGAATCAAAGCTGCCATCCAGAATCGATTGTCTTTTGCGGCAGTAACCCCAGACTTTTTCAAATAAAATCCAAAGAAGAATAAGGTTCCGCCTACGTAAAAAGGGAACGTAATTCCTGATCGGTTCTGATACAGACAAAATGTATAAAATATTGCATATAAAAAGCAGCTTATGTGCATTTTGGGCGCACTTTCCCAAGCCTGCTGCTTTGTCAGGCTTTTTGTATTCTCTTCCATTGTTCTATTCCTCCATTAATCTATTCCTGTTCGTTATCAGCCTGCACTTCGTCATCCGCTACATATTCCAGAATATCTCCCGGCTGACAGTCCAGTGCTTTACAAATTGCATCCAAAGTAGAGAGTCTGACCGCTTTTGCCTTATTATTCTTAAGGATCGACAGATTCGCCAATGTGATATCCACATCTTTTGCCAGTTCTGTCAGTCCGACCTTTCTCTTTGCCATCACTACATCCAGATTAATTACGATCGCCATATTAAATCAGCCTTTCTACACGGTAAGGTCATTCTCTTCCTTATAGTCGATTGCCTTATCGAAAACAAAAGCCAGCACCTTACTGAAAAGCCCGGCTATCACAAACACCAGTACCAGAGTCAGCATCGCTACCGTCAGATACAACACCATCCTCAGCAGACAGATTACCGCAATGATAAAGCTGTACGTTCCCATTCTCTGCAGACTGACTACATTCTCTCTCACAAAACAGTCATCTGCCAGCACAGTGCGAAACATCTTGCGCAGTTCCCCAATGATCAGAATTGCCAGAATACCAAGAATGAAATAAATGAGCACTACCTCCCTGTACTGTTCCACAAATACTTCATATTGAAATACTCTGGCGATCCATTTTATCGACCATGGTAATGTCACTGTCGCCACAATTCCTGCAAAATACATAAAATCCAGTAAATACTTCGTCACCAATACTACCGTTTCTTTCTTCATATGTTTTCCATGCCTTTCCGAGGTCATACAATACCTCTTATCTTTTCCTTGAGTATACTATATCACTACATTGATTGAATTGCAATATATTTTTATCGTTTTTCGATAAGTTTGTATTGTTTCTTAATAAAGTAGAAGAACGTCTTGACACTTCCGGCAATAACGTTCAAAATATATTTAACTGCAACAGACAAAGGGGAATTTTATGCTTCAATACATCAAAAACAAACGCGTTCTATTCATTACAACCAAGAATCCTGATTACATCCGAAATACACAGGAAATTGCCTTAATTGCAGAGCATGCCGCCACATATACTGTGATCGCCTCTGCACATACAAGTTATCCCAGACGCCTGCTCTCAGTCTACAGACGTTTGCTTACTACGCATATGGGAAATTTTGATACCGTATTCCTTGGTTTTGCTCCACAGTTAATTCTCCCCCTCTTTGCATGGAAATTCAAAAATGTAAACATTGTTGAAGACTTCTTTATCTCTATGTACGATACTCTGTGCTGTGACCGTTGCAAATTCCACCCGGACAGCTATGCCGGCAGGCTGTTACATCAGATCGATACACAGACTCTTGCCTGTGCCGATGCTGTTTTTTGTGATACCCATGCTCATGCGCAGTATTTTATTAATGAATTTCAGGCTGATCCTGATAAGCTGATCACCATGTACCTTCACGCAGATACCAGCATCTATCATCCTATGACTGTTACACGCCCGGATGAGCTGAAGGACAAATGCATTGTGCTGTACTTCGGCAGTATCCTGCCTCTTCAAGGCATTGATACCGTATTGGATGCATTTCGGCTTCTGGATAATTATTCCAACCTGTATTTTATCTGCATCGGTCCCATTCAGGACGATAAATTATCCACACCCCGCCCAGTCTCTGCCTCCATCCGTTATATCGACTGGCTTCCTCAGGAAGAACTGGCACGCTATATTGCAATGGCTGATCTGTGCCTGGCCGGTCATTTTAACGGAACAATAGGCAAAGCCAGACGCACGATCTCAGGTAAAGCATATATCTATCAGGCAATGAAAAAGCCCATGATTCTGGGCGATAATGCTGCCAATCATGAGCTTTTCAGGGAAGATACCAATATTCTGTTTGCTGAGATGGGAAATTCCCATGCATTAGCCAATCAAATCATCGCATTTGGCAGAACCCGATGCAATAAATAACCAAAATATCATAAAATTAGTCTTTCTATCAATATTTAAAAAAACATACTTTTATATTATTTTACCAGTACTTCTTAATCTCCTCATCACTGGCATTGGCATATATATCATTCTTCCTTATAATTTCACATACCTTCTGAAAATCATTACCTACCAGAGATTTTACTGTCTCTACCAGACTGCGCAGTCCTTCTGCCTTTCCCTGTTCCAGTCCTTGCTCTATCCCTTGTTCTATCCCCTTTTGAAGTCCTTTTTCTATCCCTTCTTCAATTCCTCTCTCTAATAAGCCCTCTCCAAGATTGCACATATCATTCAATCTCCCTTCTGTTTTCACACTCATTGCAAAACCATATTTTTCTTCCAGATTCTTCTTTTTATGTTCCGCATCTTCTTTCCTGAGTAATTCCTCCAGCATTGCGATCAGATAGTTTCTGGAAGCTGTAACATCTTCTCTCCTCCTGAGACGGATAACAACTCCCTGCACTTTATCTATATGTAGTAAATCCATTGTCTTGCCATATACATTTTCCTGCATAAAACGAATCCGGTTAATAGAATCCTCGTCATCATTGGCATCCATACAAATCCAGATGCTCCTCACAGCCTTGATATCATCATAGTTGGATTTAATGAACTCCACTTCCTTCTGTGCAGAGATCATCCTTGCCAGGTAATATATGATCCGATTGTCCAGATGATAATGCAGCTTATCAGGATTCGTGCTTTTCTGCGCTTCCACATTGATCAGAAATTTTATCATTTCTTCACCAAGATAAACTGCAAAACGGATGTCGTAAAATATCCTGCCTTCTCCAGGCACCGTATCCTCTTCCGACTGCTTCTCTATTTTAGACAGATTCGTCTGCCCCGGCTCCATACGCATCCTTGATACCACCGGTTCATCCATGCTCCGCATGATATCCTCCAGTTCCATATCCTTAAATTTCTCTAAAGAATACTTCAAGATACGTGACAGCACCTGTTTATCTGCCAGAACTTCTTTAACACTGGCATCATATTTTGCAACTTTGCTTGTAATCTCCAACACATTTGATAAATTAGTTTCCATATATCATCCTCTTATCCTCGTATATATAAGTATACTCTAAGTGTAGCATATATGGAATATATTATCAATACATATGTTCTGAACTTTTGTTCTTTATTTTGAACAAAAGCCATACCCTTATGATTATTCTACCACAAAAATATGACTTTTACGAAACGTTTTATAATCTTTGTTACTAATCAATGCCACAGACTAAATAATAAGCACTCCCTCCATCATTTCTTCCTTCTCAACTGATTCTTCTTCGCTCCGTTCTACCTTGGGAGTCTCTATTACTTGTGGTTTTCCATTCTCAGGTTTCACTGTATACAATGCCAATAAAAGTATCATCATATAAACTGGCAATGCCTCTACCATAATCGGCAAACATATGACGGCTGCTAAAACTCCTATTGCCAGCCAAGTCAAAAGTAAATCTTTGATTCTTCTATCTCTTATAGTGAGGTACAATTTATAACAAGCCACTGCAAGTACAGCAATTATAGCAATCACGCCTACTACGCCATACATCTGATGCATAACTGCCAAAATGTTTCCATGCCACGCCTGCATCAATGCCTGATTGACATTTTCAAGAAGTGATAAAAAGTAACCGCGAATACATCTGTACTCAACTGCTCCCATTTATCTCCTGCAAAAAGCTGAACAATATTGCTGTCCCCCAGTTTGTCATTTATCCGACTTAGCACCGCCAATATGATCAGTACAAATCCACCATATTTTAGCAGATAAAAACATGCCTTCTGTAGTCTACGCAATCTTACCTTTGTCAGTTCTACGCCCTCCTGAATCTTATCCCACTGTTTAAAGACATATAATGCCAAAAGGCACAATACCAACTTACCTACCACACTACTTTCCAAATGGTACGTCAATCCATCTACCCGTATTATCTCCGTATAATTAATAAGTAAAGACATATTGCAAAAAAGAAACGCAATACCAAAGAACATCTGTAACAGCTTTTTCATTATATTTGCCACCGAATATATCAGCAGCATTACAAATGCAACAAAAGCAGTTCCCCATGCTGCATTCACTGCCATAGTCAGTGTTGCAAGTACCACGCTGACCACATAAACTATCTGCATTATCTTATCTTCACAATACATATACTGTCCTACGGCAATCAGCATTACAAGAAATGCTACCATATTAATGTACCAAATATCTTCTGTTCCCTTTTCCCTCTTAACTTCCTGCAAAATTAACTCTCGTAAAGGAGGCCATATGTACCTGGATTACAAGGTAAAAATCCCCTCTCAAGAGGCTGGTATATCACGCAAGACCATCAAGGGAGTTACTTACGTTTACTATACTTACAGCAGGACATACGACCCATCGAAGAAATATACGAAGCCGTCCTGCACATCCATCGGGAAATGCCCTGAGGACGACCCTGACATGATGTTCCCGAACACCAACTTTCTCCGGTTCTTCCCAAACATAGAGCTGCCGGAAACGAAGGACGAATCGTGCCGGAGCGGATGTTTGAGGATTGGGACATTCCTGATTATCCGAAAGATCATTAGCGAGTACCATCTTGATGAAATGATCGACAGGATCATTGGCAAGGATGGCGGACTGTTCCTTGACATCGCAGCTTATACAATTGTTTCCGAGAACAATGCCGGTCAGTACTATCCCGATTACGCCTACTGCCATCCCCTTTTTACAGATGGGATGAGGGTTTACAGCGACACAAAAGTATCGGAGTTCATAAACAGCATAACTCGGGAGCAGTGCTTCGCCTTCCAGGACGAATGGACTGCAAA
>CAYRAW010000055.1:10381-13801 GCA_964422225.1 uncultured Roseburia sp. | reverse complement strand
CTTCCAGAACAGTTCCATATATCAGCAAAGTAACAGGTATTCCTATTGTTGATCTGGCAACAGAAGTTATCATTGGTAAGAAGATCAGGGAATTGGGATATGAACCGGGCTTACAGAAGGAAGCAGAATATATCGCGATCAAGATGCCGGTATTCTCCTTCGAGAAGATCCGTGGTGCTGAGATCAGCCTTGGACCGGAAATGAAGTCTACAGGTGAGTGTCTGGGTATTGCCAAGACCTTCAATGAAGCACTGTATAAGGCATTCCTTGGCGCTGGTGTCGATCTTCCTAAGCATAAGCAGATGATCATTACTGTAAAAGATGCAGATAAGGGAGAGGCTATCGAGATCGGAAGACGTTTCGAGAAGCTGGGATATACGATCTATGCGACCAGAAGCACAGCCAAGGCATTGAATGATGCAGGTGTGAAGGCAAGAAAGGTCAACAAGATCAATCAGGAATCTCCGACAGTTATGGACCTGATCCTTGGACATAAGATCGACCTTGTAATCGATACTCCGACACAGGGACGTGACAAGTCAAGAGATGGATTCCTCATCAGAAGAACCTCTATCGAGACTGGCGTGAACTGTTTAACAGCACTGGATACAGCCAAAGCACTGGCAACCAGCCTGGAGAACAAGAACGACAATCCACTGACACTGGTAAATATTGCAGAGATTTAATGAAAAATCAGACCCCTTCGCTGAAATAAGCGGAGGGGTTATTCTTTTTTCGAACCGTTTCCCTTTTTATTACAATGTATTAATGTAAGGGTAAAACAAATCCTTCGACGTCAAAGGAACAACAGGAGAGGCAATCGGAAATTATGACCGTACAGCAATTGGAACAATGTATAGATACATATGGCAGTGAGATATACAGTTTCTGCAAACAGATGACAGGCAGTGTGCAGGAGGGCGAGGAGCTTTATCAGGATACTTTTATGAAGGCAATGGAACTGGCTGCGAAAGTAGACATGAATAATAATCCCAAGAGCTATCTGCTGTCCATTGCGATCCGTTTATGGAAAAATAAGAAACGAAAGGTCGCATGGCGCAGGAGAATTGCAGGTGAGGATAGCCTAGATGATGAGAACGGTATTCTGGAAGAGGCTTCCAATCGTCCACAGGTAGACAGCTCCCTGTCGCCTGAGGATGCATTTCTGCATCAGGAACAACAGGATATGACAGATAGAGAATTAGATGAACTGTTACAAAGGACCCTTGCTCCTGTAGAGCCAAGAGCAGATCTGAATCAGAATCTGAAAAGGAAAATGGAGGATGGGCGTATGAAACGTTTAGTAAATATGCGGATTTTTTTGAAAATAAGTTTAATAGATACTTTTCAATAGTACTATATAATAATGAAAAATAGTGAAAAAATAGTGAAAAAATAATGGAACAGGTAATGGGTTTAGGATATAATATTATTTGAAAGGATGTGTTCTTATGATTAAAGTGACATTGACAAATGAAATTTTAAAATATATTATCGAGATTGATAAAAACAGGTACAACGTTTCTGCAATAAAATTATCCAAGACCGTTGCGAATAAACTTCGTAAAAATTCAAAGAAAAAGAGTTCATATGCGTCAAATAAAATAGAAGGTAATCCTTTGTCGGAAAAACAAGTGGATGAAGTAATAGAAAATGATGAGCGAAAACATTTTTTAAAACCAGAGCAAGAAGTTCGAAATTATTTTCTTGCCTTAAATTATCTGGAAGAAAAAGCAGAGAAAAAAGAAAAATTTTCAAAGAAACTGATACTTGATGTACAAAAACTGGTAGAAAAGGGAGCATCAAAAGAGAAGATTGGTCTTAGAGGTCCTATGCCACCCGGAGTTTTATTTGCTGTATATGATTCCAAAAGTGGTAATCCAGATTATATTCCACCTGAATATTGCGATATACCGAAATTATTAGATGAATTGGTAGAATATGTGAATACAACAGATGATCATCCTTTAATTGTAGCCGCTGTAGTACATTATCAATTAGTAACGATACATCCATTTGAAGATGGAAATGGAAGAACTGCAAGATTGTTATCTGGTTATGTAATGGACATCAATGGATATGGTTTTAATGGAATTGGTTCGTTGGAGGAATATTTTGCTTACGATATTGATGAATATTATGATTCGATTCAAATGGGATTACCGGCATTATATTATATTGGACGTGAAAATCCTCCACATCCGGAAATATGGATTAATTATTTCCTGAGGATGGTTTTATTATATTCGGGTAAGGTATGTGATTTGCAATTAAGTTCAAATGAAGATGACATTGAGGCAAGTATATCATTTCTGAAGGGAAAAGAAAAAGAACTTTTGGCATTGCTTATAAAAAGGTTTAAAAGAGAGTTTACACCAATTGAGGTAAGTAAGGAGTTATCGGTAACAAATAAAACGGTTATTAATCGATTATCTGTTTTGGTAAAAAATGGATTTGTTGTTCCCATATTGGTTAATGAGAGAATAAGATCATATAAATTAAGTGAATTCACAAAAGATCATGAAAAAGAAATCCTGAAAGCTATTCAGTAGAGGAGTCTGGATTTTTACTGTGAATTTACAAAAAAACTCTTGACTCTGACGTTGCGTAATAGCTTAGAGTATGCTTATAGAGAGGAGGAAAAGCCAATGATGACAGTAAATGATGTAAGTAAATTGACTGGGGTGAGTATACGAACTCTGCAATATTATGATATGATTGGACTTTTAAAACCAAACGGGCATACGGAAGCCGGGTATAGACTGTATGACGATACAGCGCTGGAACGGCTACAGCAGATTTTACTGTTCAAAGAATTGGAATTTTCCCTAAAGGAAATCAAATCAATGATCAATGCACCTGATTTTGACAGAAACAAGGCAATGGAACAACAGATAGAATTGCTTACGATGAAAAAGGAGCATTTGGAAAATCTGATTGATTTCGCTCGAAAAATTAAGACTACAGGAGTGAAAAATATGGATTTTACAGTATTTGATACAAAGAAGATTGATGAGTATGCAAAGCGAGCCAAAGAACAGTGGGGACAGACACCTGAGTACAGGGAGTATGAGGAAAAGACAAAAGACTGGACCAATCAGGAGCAGCAGAATGTGATGAAAAACTTTATGCTGATTTTTGCTGAGTTTGGAAAGATGAGAACAGAAGACCCATCCAGTAAAAAAGTACAGTGTGAGGTAGAAAAATTGCAGAATTTCATTTCAGAGCATTTTTATCAGTGTTCCAATGAGGTATTGAGTGGTCTTGGACAGATGTATGCAAGTGGTGGTGAGTTTACTCAGAACATTGATAAAATGGGTGGAGAAGGAACAGCCAGGTTCACAGCAGATGCAATAGAGGTGTATTGTAAAAAGTAAGGTGACAATAAGGGAGACATAATGAAAAATACAGATTTTGATT
>CAYRAW010000055.1:0-10281 GCA_964422225.1 uncultured Roseburia sp. | reverse complement strand
TGTAAAAAGTAAGGTGACAATAAGGGAGACATAATGAAAAATACAGATTTTGATTCCAAAAGAATAGCAAGAGGATATGATGTTGCAAAAGCAGAAGGGTGTACTTTTTATTTATGATTTCTGGATTACAGATCAGATGCAGGAAAGTGAGAAATACACGGATTGGTATCAAAATGAGTATTTGAAGAAATTTCCCAAACCGCCCAGAAATGAAGATATCTGGACACAGGAAGATCTCACAGAAGATTTTAGAATGGAAAAACAGATTGTCTATGATATGCCATATAAATTTATATTTGAGGATTTTGTAGAATTTATGATGATTCAGTCGAATGTAAATGCAAAGATAGAAAGTGGAAGCATGACAGAATCGGAAGTGAGAGAATGGATGAAAAAAACCTTGCAGGATATTTTCGGGGGTGAGGCTAAAACCTTGATTTTTAGCGGATATAACTGGTATATATACAAAGTATGATATTGACAGATTAATTCATATACAGGAGGATGAAATATGACTAAGATAATCAGAGAAGCAAGACCGGAAGATTATGAACCTATAGTGAAGCTTTTGAATCAGGTACAGGAGTTGCATGAGCAGTGGCGCCCGGATATATATAAATTTAACAGAAGCTTTTTTACTCAAAGCATATTTGAAGAGGAAATGCAGAATAATGCAATTTATGTAGCACAGACAGAGGCTGGAGTTAAAGGCGTCATGGAAATAGCTTATCGTCATATCGAGTCGCCTGTGCATGTTACCAGAGATGTTATTTTTGTAGATTCCATGGCGGTTGACAGAGAATATAGAGGAAAAGGCATAGGGCATTTATTTTTTGATAAGCTAAAAGAAATAAAAAAAGCTAAAAAATTAGATGGTATTGAGTTACAGGTTAATGCGAGAAATAACATGGCATATGAGATGTATAAAAAATATGGATTCACAGAAAAGTCAATTAACATGGAATTACTGTGATTTGTAATGATGTTAAATGAAAGGGGAGTGTTCGGTTGTGGACACTCCCCTTTGCAGTCTGATGGTTGCTTAGTAGTTCTCTGCGTGTACTTCAAAGTAAGCCTGTGGATGCGCACAGACAGGACAGACTTCGGGAGCTTTTTCACCGACTACGATATGACCGCAGTTGCGGCATTCCCATACCTTGACTTCGCTCTTGGCGAATACTTCCTGCATTTCAACATTATGGAGCAGAGCGCGGTAGCGTTCTTCATGTTTCTTCTCGATAGCGCCTACCATACGGAATTTTGCAGCCAGTTCAGGGAAGCCTTCTTCCTCGGCTGTCTTGGCAAATTCCTCATACATATCTGTCCATTCATAGTTCTCACCATCGGCAGCAGATGCCAGGTTTTCAGCAGTAGAGCCGATACCATTCAGTTCCTTGAACCACATCTTCGCATGTTCTTTTTCATTGTCTGCTGTTTTTAAGAATAAGGCTGAGATTTGTTCAAAGCCATCCTTCTTAGCTTTGGAAGCGAAATAGGTATACTTATTTCTGGCCTGTGATTCGCCTGAAAAAGCCTCTCTTAAATTTTTTTCTGTTTGTGTTCCTGCATACTTGTTTGCCATAATTGTATTCTCCTTTATAAATTTATTGTCTATTCGTAAATCGGTTCAAAGTCATCTACGCCATGTCCACATAAGGGGCAGATGAAGTCTTTTGGCAATTCGCTGCCTTCATATACATAGTTGCAGATCTTGCAACGCCAGCCAATGATCTTCTTGTCTTTTTTGACAGCTTCAGGCTGGGGTTTTACACGGTTTTGATAATCAGCATAGGTAAGTGGTGCATTTGCATTCAGCAGCTTTGCATCCACAACTTCTGCAATGAACAGGGTATGTGTTCCCAGATTATGTTGCTCTACGACTTTTCCGCTGATGACCGCACAGGAATGCCATCCCATGTAAGGAACGTCATTACAGTCTCTTGGTACAGGGATTCCATCGAACTTGTCTACATTTCTGCCGGATTGGAAGCCGAAGTGTTTGATCGTCTCAAAGGAACATTCCTGGTCTAACAGACTCAGGGCAAAGATACCGCTTTGCTTGATTAATTCACAGGTATAGTTGACATTCAGAATGGATATTGCGATTCTGACCGGATCATTAGCAACCTACATACAGGTATTGATGATACATCCGTTTTCTTTGTCATTTGCTTTGGTAGAAAGCATAAAAACGCCATAAGTTAAGTTGTATAGTGCCTTTTTATCCATATTTGTTACCATGCCTTTCTGTAGCCTGTCCTTCTATAGAGCAGGTACTCATCATAATTGAACTTATCTAATTATGAGTATTCCAAGAGATGTGATTCATATGCTTATAAATAAGTATATTCTGCCCTAACATACTTTGTAACTATTCAGAACCCCATGCGCAAAATCGCTGTTTCACAGCTTTCTTGGATAACAAGTTTGCTTGTTATCTGCTTATTGTGGTTACTTTGTCATATAAATTGAGTCTGAATAGTTACATTATATCACAAAAACTGAAAATAATCATTAGCATAAGAGAATAATCAGAATTAAACATTGTAATTATAACTTGACATTTCATGTATTTGAAATTACTATATACTTAGTTATACAAAGTATATGAGGTGCTTTATGAATGACAAATATGAAAGACAGATGAAAAAAGGGGTATTGGATATGCTTGTTCTGAAGCTGCTGGAGTCGGAATCGAAATATGGTTATCAGATTATTCAGGAGATGAAGGAGAAGAGCGAAGATGTCTTTTCCCTAAAGGATGGGACGCTGTATCCGATTCTGTACCGGTTGGAGGATGATGGACTGGTAGTGAGCAGGTGGAGTGAGGCTGTAGGAAAGCAGGTTCCACGAAAATACTATGAAATCACACAAGCCGGGCGGAGTGAATTACAGGCTATTGAACAGACCTGGCAGTCAATTACTAAAGGAATATCACAAATCATGGAGGGGTAGGCATGAATGTAAATAACTATGTAAATAAAATCGTAAGGAAAATCAAGTGCAGTACAGCGAGAAGGAAAGAGATCAGAAAACAATTGCAGATGGACATTGAACTGCGTATGCAACAGGGAGAATCACTGGAGCAGATTATGTCTCAGATGGGTGATATCAAGGAGATCGCAGACAGTTTCAATGAAAATATTTCAGCCGCAGAGAAGAAAAAGTATACACTCAAAAAGATTTTAACAATCGTTGCTGTGGTAGTCGTGTTTCTGGCGATAATTGTGATAGGGATATACAGAGCGCTGCCTAAGAGTGTGGCAATTGAGGACAGTACATATTTTGATGAACAGACAGTGAAAGAGGCTGTAGAACAAACCGTTATTTTATTGGATGATGAAGATTATGCGAAGCTTCAGGAGGAGTCAATACAGCAGATGCAGTCTGTCCTGAATCAGACAACCATAGATCAGGCGAGGGCACAAGTCACATCAGACTGGGGCGAGAGACAGTCGATTGGTACGACATATGCCACAGAAATAATCCAGAATGGAGAGCATTATGCGGTTGCTCAGGTCACAGTCAGCTATGCGAATGTGAGTGTTGTTTATACTTTGACTTATGATACAGATATGGAATTGGCAGGACTATATATGAGATAAAAAATCCACTGTAATCTACAATGTGAGGTTACAGTGGATTTTTCCTTCCATTATCTACCTGTTGCATAATTGTTACGCAAATGTTACGATATGTTTGTGCTTAGCTAACACATATAAAAATAAGGAGGACGAAACTATGTGTTTTAATTTTAATAGCTGCTCCGAGTTATTTAATGCACTTTGCAAATTCTTTAACTTCGGTTGCTAATACATCTTACCCCGGCTTCGGTCGGGGTATTTTTTTGTTTGCAAATTATTGTATGTGTATTATAATTAAATTGTATTAAAAGTCAGAAAATACTGCAAATTATTTTAAAATTAAGAAAGGGCGGCTAAAGGATGTTAAAAAGATATCGAAAAATCATGGCAGTCATAGTAAGCTGTATTCTTTTTACAGGATGCGGTGCAGTAACAGAAATTGATGATTATGCAACGAATGAAGGAAATTATGCGTCGCAGAATGAAACAGATGAAACAGAAACTGTTTCAGAAACTGTACAGACAACGACAGGAATTCCTAATGATCAGATTAAGGTAGGAGTTATTCATCTGTCTGATCCGTCAGAAGGAAGCGGTTATACCTATACACATGATCTTGGTATTCAGGGAATGCAGCAGAACCTTGGGCTTTCCAATGATCAGATTATCCGTAAGATCAATGTAGACGACTCAGATGAGGCAGCTACCAAACAGGCGATTCAGGAATGTATAGACGAAGGCTGCAACATCATCTTTACAACAAGCTGGGGTTATATGCAGGCGACAGCGGATATGGCAGAACAATACCCGGATGTCTATTTCTCCCACGGAACCGGCTATATGAGCAATGGTAAGAATTTTAACAATTATTTCGGACGAATCTATCAGGCAAGGTACTTGAGTGGTATTGTAGCCGGAATGAATACGAAGACAAATAAGATTGGCTATGTGGCAGCTATGGATTCCTCTAATTCAGAAGTAACAGGTGGAATTGATGCCTTTGCACTGGGAATCTATGCTGTCAACCCTGATGCGAAGGTATATGTGAAGGTTACGAACAGTTGGTATGACCCGGAGGGTGAGAAGGCGGCAGCACAGACTCTTCTGGATATGGACTGTGATGTGATAACGCAGCATTGTGATACAGTATATCCTCAGACTTTGGCTCAGGAAAAAGGTGTGTACAGTATTGGATATAATTCGGACATGAGCAAGGATGCACCAGAAGCTTGTCTATGCAGTGTTATCTGGAACTGGAGTGCATACTATACAACTGCTGTCCAGAGTGTTATTGATGGAACCTGGGATGGCAGCAATTATTATGGTGGTATGAATGAGAATCTGATCAACATTACTTCTCTGGCAGATTTCTGCGCAGAAGGGACTTCTGAAAAGGTGGAAGAAGCAAGGACTGCTATCCTTTCCGGTGCAATTGGCGTTTTTGATGGAGTCATAGAAACAAATACCGGAGAAACAGTTGGGGAAGAAGGACAGACATTGGATGATGCTGAAATAACAGGCAGCATCAACTGGTATTTCAAAACAGTTACCATTGTTGAGTAAATATGTAAAAAGCATATAAAGCAAATTTGCACCCAGAGTTCAAATTTGCAGGTTATTGAAAGGTACGGTGAGAAGAGCATGAAGAAGAAAATATTATGTCTGACGATTGAACCTGTATTAGTACTTGGATTGATCACAATAATTCTTATGCTGACTATGGTTAAGAACTCTATGATCGATGAAGTGCAAGATGCCTTAAAGGGCACAGCGGCTGCAACCATGGCAGCATATGACCAGAATGCAGGTGATTATATACAGTCCGCCAATGGTGATATATGGAAGGGAAGCTATAATATTTCCAAGTCAGAGAGTCTGGTTGACAGGATTAAGGAAAACAGCGGAATGGATGTTACTTTTTTCTATGGGGATAAAAGAATCATGACCTCGGCACTGGATGATAACGGAGAACGTATTCTTAACTCACCGGCGGGTGAACGAATTGTGGAGAAGGTGCTTAATGGCGGTGAAGAGTATTTCAGCAAGGCTGTGTCGCTGGAGGGTGAACTCAATTATGGCTACTACATGCCTGTATATCAGAATGGAGCGACAGACCAAATCATCGGAATGGTATTCGTCGGTACGAACAAACAGATCAAGGATGCAGTTGTAAATAAGATTCTTGGCTCCATTATTCTGGCTGTATGTGTTGTCATGCTGATCTGTATCATTGTAGGTGCGAAGTTATCCGCATCCATGACTAAAAATATCAGAGTCAGTATTGGTATTGTCAGCAAAGTAGCAGATGGAGATTTGAATGTGCGGGTTGATGACAAACTGCTCAAACGCAAGGATGAAATTGGAGAACTCTCCCAAGTAACGATTACGCTGCGTGACACAATGAAAAATATTATACAGGGTATTTCGACAAATGCAAAGAGTCTCCTGGAAGCATCTGAAATGCTGGGAATGGCAGCGGATAAGACCAATGGAACGATGAGAGAAGTACGCGAGGCTGTGAATCAAATCGTGGAAAACTCCACAGAGCAGGCGCAGAACTTTCAGGATACTTCTGAGCATATGAAGGTAATGGGTGAAAAAATCACAGAGACAGTAACAGAGGTCGAATCTCTGGATCATAATGCTGTATCCATGCAGGAATCCAGTACAAAGGCATCTGATACGCTGGTGCGTCTGCGTCAGATCAATGAAGATGTAGAGCGTATCATAAGTGAAGTGCAGGAGCAGACGAACCGTACCAATGAGTCTGTACAGAGAATTTATGAGGCGACTACTCTTATTGCTTCTATTGCAGAGGAAACAAATCTGTTGAGCCTGAATGCATCTATTGAGGCTGCAAGGGCCGGAGAAAGTGGCAGAGGCTTTGCGGTAGTAGCTGACCAGATCAAGAAACTGGCAGAGCAGTCCAATCAGTCCAGTGTAGAGATAGAAGAGATAACTCGAACCTTGATGGCCGATTCTTCCAAGTCTGTAGAAATTATGCAGCAGATGAAAGAAATCATGACCAGTCAGAGTGAGAGTATGCAGGATACACAGAGCATTGTATCAGAGGTACTTGGAGAAATCGGAAGCTCCATGCATAGTATTGAACAGATCAAGGGCAGTACCGGAAGGTTGGAAAACTCCAGAAATGAAGTTGTGCAGGTGGTAGATGAATTAGCTCAAATTGCAGAGGATAATGTAAATAGCACATATAATACATATAGCGAAACACAGGAAGTTGTGGATACCTTTGAACAGTTGTACCAAAGTGCAGCGCAGCTTCGTGAAATTGCAGACAAGCTGGTAGCAGGAATCGATTATTTCAAAATTTCATAAAAAGTTAATAGTCTTTTGTTGACATACAAAAACATGCATGTTATAGTACATATAGAACAAAAGAAAAGTAAAGATGAAAAGACGCGGCAGAGAATTCTGGAGCGTCTTTTATGCAGATAGGTCAACTCTGATGGATGGAGGTGTACGGTATGACAAAAGCAAAAGATTATTATGAAGTATTAGGTGTTGATAAAAATGCTGATGATGAGACGATCAAGAAAGCATATAGAAAACTTGCCAAGAAATATCATCCCGATACCAATGCAGGTAATGCAGAGGCAGAGAGGAAATTCAAGGAGATATCCGAGGCATATGCAATATTAAGTGATAAAGAAAAGAGAAAAGAATACGACCAGTGTTACTATACCAATGGCGACCCGAACCAGGACTATCAGGAATTCCATTTTGAAGGCGGTAGTATGGATGACATTATGGAAGAGCTGTTTGGTCACATGGGTGGCATGGGGCATATGGGAGGCGGCTTCGGCTCAGACCGCAGCCACAGAAGCGGCAGGACTTCCTTCTATAATAATGGGTTTGATAATGGTTTTGATGGTGGTTTTGCGGGCGGCAGCATGAACAACAATATTGAAACAGAAATGACGATTTCTTTCGATGATGCTGTATTTGGCTGCGATAAGCTGATAGCTCTGCAAGATCCTCATTCTTCTGCCGCACCCAAGAAGCTTAAAGTACACATCCCAGCAGGTATTGCCAGTGGTCAGACTGTGCGACTCAAGGGCAAAGGTCGGACACCCTCAGGTGATCTGCTGATCAAAGTCACTGTAGAGGAGAAGATAGGATATGAACGTAAAGGCATGGATATTTACACCACGGTCAATATTCCATACGAAATAGCAGCCCTTGGCGGCGAAGCTACGATACCGACCTTATATGGCAATGTAAAATGTAAGATCAAGGAAGGTACACAGTCAGGCTGTAAGATCAGACTGAAAGGAAAAGGCGTGGTATCCATGAAGAATTCTTCTCAGTATGGCGACCAGTATGTAACCGTACAGATTCAGGTTCCAAGACACCTTAGTGAAGAGGCAAAACAGAAGCTGAGAGAGTATGCAGCATGTAAATAAAATTTGACTTTTTCCAAAAAGAAAAATATAATAATTCTTGAACGAGTAGCAGACTAGCGTAAATCCAGTTTTTGCTGCTCGTTTTATTTTTAAGTTATATAATGCCATAAAAAGTGTGTAGCTTATCAGCGTAAGTCCAACTTATAGGATAAGTGCACACTTTTTTTATGGAGAAAAAGGAAAACAGGAGGATTATGAAATGGCAGAAAGTAACAAAATGAAGGAAATGCCGGTAAATAAGCTCATGGTGCAGATGGGAATACCGATGATCTTATCAATGGCATTGCAGGCGGTCTATAATATTGTAGACAGTGCCTTTGTCGGGAACATGAAGGTGGGAAGCGAAGCAGCACTGAATGCACTTACGCTGGTATTCCCGGTTCAGATGCTTATGGTAGCAGTGGGAATCGGAACAGGTGTAGGAACGAATGCACTTCTGGCAAGAACGTTGGGACAGGGAAATAGTAAAAAGGCGGCGAAGGTCGCAGGAAACAGTTTATTCCTCGGAGGAATAATCTATGTGGTATGTCTGTTATTTGGAATTTTTGGAGTAAAAGCATATATTTCATCGCAGACAGTTGACCCGGAAGTCATTTCAATGGGAACAAGTTATCTGAGAATATGCTGTGTAGTTTCTTTCGGCATTATTTTCTTTTCATTATTGGAAAAACTGCTACAGGCAACAGGACGTTCACTTTATTCTACAATCGGTCAGGTAGTGGGAGCAGTGGTAAATATTATTCTTGATCCAATCATGATCTATGGTATCGGACCGGTTCCTGAAATGGGAGTAGAAGGTGCTGCCTATGCAACTGTGATTGGACAGGTCACATCAGCAGTGCTGTTATTGGTTTTCCATATAAAATTAAATAAAGAGTTTGAACATGGAACGAAGTATATGAAACCTGATGCCGGAATTGTTAAGGAGATTTACGCCATTGGACTTCCGGCGATCATTGCACAGGCGCTGATGTCTATCATGGTGTATGTGATGAATCTGATCCTGAAATTCAGTCCGTCAGCCCAGACTGCATATGGGCTGTTCTATAAAGTGCAGCAGTTTGTATTGTTCCTTGCATTTGGACTGAGAGATGCAATTACGCCGATTATTGCTTTTGCTTATGGAATGCACAGCAAGAAGAGGATTCAGGATGGAATCAAATATGGCCTGTTCTATACGACTGTACTTATGATTATCGGTGTGGCAATTACAGAAATTTTCCCAGGCGCTTTTGCAACTTTATTTAATGCGGGACAGTCCAGAGAGTATTTCATTGGTGCAATGAGAATTATTTCCATCAGTTTTATTTTTGCAGGAATCAATGTGGCATATCAGGGAATCTATCAGGCGTTGGATGGTGGAATGGAGTCGCTTGTGATTTCACTCCTCAGGCAGTTAATTATTATTTTACCACTGGCAGGTATTTTCTCTGTTTTTGTCAGAAATGGACAGATGGGAGTTTCACTGATCTGGTGGGCATTTCCAATCACGGAGTTTATTGCTTGTCTGGTGGGCTATGTATTTTTAAAGAGAATCAGAAAGAACAAAGTGGAAAGCTTAAATTAAGGAGGAATCGGTTATGGCAAAGAGAATCGTTACAATCAGCAGAGAATTTGGAAGCGGAGGCCGCTTCATCGGTGAAGAAGTGGCAAAGAAACTGGGTATAAAATACTATGATAAGGATATTATTGGTCAGATCGCAGAGCAGTCTGGCTTTTCACCGGAGTATATTCAGGAAAATGCAGAATTGTCTCCGAAGAAAGGATTGTTTGCCTATGCTTTTGCAGGGCGTGATATCACAGGAAAATCGGTGGAAGATATGGTATATGAGGCACAGAGAAAAGTAATTATGGAAATTGCTGAAAAAGAAAGCTGTGTGATCATAGGTAGAAATGCAGACTTTATCCTGAAAGACAGAGAGGATGTTCTGAATGTATTTATACATGGTGATGAGCCGGAGAAAGTAAAGCGTATCTGCAAATTATATCATGTCACAGAAACTGAAGCGATAAAGATGATGGCAGACATTGATAAAAGGCGTATGACAAATTATCGCTTTTACACAGATCAAAAGTGGGGAATGGCAGGCAATTATACGCTGTCATTGAACAGTTCACAGCTTGGGTATGACAGGTGTGAACAAATTATAATAGAGGTATATCTCAAAAGATTAATATCTCAAAAAATTGAGGAAAAATAGTACGAAACATGATGTATAGTGAGAGTTTTTATGCAAAAGAATATGAAACGTGTTATTTCTATATATTTT
>CAYRAW010000054.1:0-14406 GCA_964422225.1 uncultured Roseburia sp. | reverse complement strand
AAGCACTTAAAGATAAGGATACGCCACTTTTAAAGAAGCGTTTGGTCACATCACTGATATTTTTACTGGTATTGATGTACTTTTCCATGGGACATATGATGTGGGGATGGCCATTACCGACCGCTCTTGAGGGAAATCATATAGCTATGGGACTGATCCAGATGTTGCTTACGATTGCTATTATGGTCATCAATCAGAAGTTCTTTATCAGTGGATTTAAGAGTCTGGCGCATAGGGCGCCCAATATGGATACGCTGGTGGCGCTTGGAGCAACGGCAGCTTTTGTATACAGTACTTATGCGCTGTTTGCCATGACCGATGCACAGGTCAGAGGTGATATGGATGGTGTCATGGCATATATGCATGAGTTTTATTTCGAATCGGCAGCGATGATCCTGACATTGATCACAGTAGGCAAGATGCTGGAGGCACATTCTAAGGGCAAGACAACGGATGCGCTTAAAGGTTTGATGAAGCTTGCACCCAAGACTGCAGTAGTTATCAGAAATGGAGAAGAAGTACAGGCCTCTGTTGAGGAAGTAAGCAAGGGCGATATTTTCGTTGTCAGACCGGGTGAAAACATCCCTGTAGATGGTATTGTATTGGAAGGCAGCAGCGCCGTCAACGAATCTGCACTGACCGGAGAGAGTATTCCGGTGGATAAAGCGGCAGGAGATAAGGTATCTGCAGCAACGCAGAATCAGTCAGGATATATTCGCTGTGAGGCAACCAGAGTAGGAGAGGATACGACTCTTTCACAGATTATCCAGATGGTCAGTGATGCAGCGGCGACCAAGGCTCCCATAGCCAAGGTAGCAGATAAGGTATCAGGTGTTTTCGTACCGGCGGTTATTACGATCGCAGTCATTACGACACTGATCTGGATTTTTGCGGGAGAGAGTTTTGGATTTGCATTGGCGAGAGGCATTTCGGTATTGGTTATCAGTTGTCCGTGTGCACTTGGACTGGCGACTCCTGTTGCGATCATGGTCGGTAATGGGGTTGGTGCCCAAAACGGTATTATGTTCAAAACGGCAGTTTCACTGGAAGAGTCCGGTAAGGTTGAAATTGTTGCCCTGGATAAGACGGGAACGATTACCAGTGGAGAACCTAAGGTAACAGATATGATACCCTCAGAGGGTATATCGCAGGATGAACTTCTGAAAATGGCGTATGCATTGGAGAGCAGAAGCGAACATCCGCTTGCAAGAGCAATCGTAGAATATGCGAAGGAAAAGGACATACCTGTATCAGAGGTCACAGAATTTGAGGCACTGACAGGTAATGGCGTGCGGGCGAAGCTCGACAGAAGCAGACTTTTAGGAGGCAGTTTTACCTTTATGAAAGGTCAATTGTCTATTCCACAGGCAGCTCAGTTACAATATGAGAAGCTGGCAGGCGATGGCAAGACCCCACTTTTCTTTGCAAAAGATGATCATTTCATGGGAATCATAGCAGTAGCAGATGTGATCAAAGAGGACAGCCCACAGGCAGTTCGGGAACTGCAGAATATGGGGATCCACGTAGTGATGCTGACAGGTGATAATGAACGTACTGCCAGGGCGATCGGTGCACAGGCTGGCGTGGATGAAGTCATTGCAGGCGTGCTGCCGGATGGCAAGGAAAGCGTGATCCGCAAACTTAAGGAACAGGGCAAGGTTGCCATGGTTGGGGATGGAATCAATGATGCGCCTGCCCTGACAAGAGCAGATATGGGTATTGCCATCGGAGCAGGAACAGATATCGCAATTGATGCGGCAGATGTGGTTCTGATGAAGAGCAGATTAAGTGATGTTCCGGCAGCGATTCGCCTCAGTCGTGCTACTTTGCATAACATTCATGAGAACCTGTTCTGGGCATTTGCCTATAATGTGATCGGAATTCCACTGGCAGCAGGTATCTGGATTCCACTGTTTGGCTGGCAGCTCAATCCGATGTATGGAGCAGCAGCAATGAGTTTATCGAGCTTTTGTGTTGTAACGAATGCACTCAGACTTAATCTGGTCAAGATTCATGATGCAGCTCATGATAAAAAGGTAAGAAACAGAAGTCATCAGGTTTCTGCAGCAATAAATGATAGGGAGGACAAATCAATGGAAAAGACAATGAAGATCGAAGGTATGATGTGTGGACACTGTGAGGCAAGAGTAAAGAAGGCATTAGAGGCACTTCCACAGGTAACAGAGGCACAGGTAAGCCATGAAGCAGGTACAGCAGTAGTGAAGCTGAATGCTGACATTTCTAACGAAGAATTAATCCAGGCAGTAGAAGCACAGGATTATAAGGTAACAACAGTAGAGTAACGAAAACGTTGTGAAATAAATGTTTGAATATTCTGATAATTTGAAGTATACTGTTATATAAAGGGAAAGTTGTATTTTACAAAAGACAATTGCTATTGATAGGAAGTGTAACAGGGGGATATATGAAGAGTTTCAAGCGTGGTTATTTGATCGCAATGTCAGTCGTATTTGGAATTGCGGGCTATGTATGTGCTGCTACGGATGCATGGCAGCATAACACGAAAGGATGTATGATGACCTGCGTTGCGGGAATCATCACAGGATTTGGCATTTATTATTTGCTCTTATTGAAGGAAAAAGAGCAGGAACGTCGTGAAGATGAGGCAAAGAAGCTGTTACTCCAACAAAAAAGATATAGACTTGTGTTGGACAATTCTGATGAAATGATGTATGAAATCGGAATATGTGAAGAGTCTAATATCATATCTGATCGTGTGTATGAGAAGTTTGGCTGGAATATTCCAAGGCAGTGTAAAAACCTGAATGCAGAAGAACTGATGAAAATATGGCACGTATGTCAGGAAGATGAAGCACAGGTAAGTCTGCTGTATGACAGAATTACGAAACAGGGACGTTCAGGAAGAATTGTTGTGAGAATGCAGAAGATCAATGAAGATTATATCTGGTGTACAGTTACAGGTTTTCCACTTTATGACAGTGATCAGCAGTTGATTTCAATTGTAGGTAAAATCGAGGACGTGGACAGGGAAACCAAACTTCGCAAGAAATTAGAGTGGGAGAACCGGACAGATTGTATGACGGGACTGATCAATAAATCTACCTTTGCAAATGAAACGATTTATTATCTGCGGCATCATTCATCGGTCAGTACTGCGATGATTTTCATTGATATGGACCATTTCAAGGAAGTAAATGATACGATGGGACACAGTATGGGCGATCATGTGATATGCGACATGGCTCATAAACTGCAGATTATATTTGCCAATTTTGATCTGGTCGCACGTTTTGGTGGGGATGAATTTTGCGTTTTTGTCAAGGACATTCCATATGAAACGTTAAAAAATAAGCTGGAATGGACAGTTGATAAATTGCGTAGTACTTATACGAATGGGGCAGAAAATGTTAACATTACAGCAAGCCTAGGAGCTGCTTACTGTTCGCAGGAGGGAGTGGACTATCAATTCTTACTTGATATGGCGGATACTGCTTTGTACGAGGCAAAGAAAAAAGGACGCAACCAGTATATTATAAAAAACATTATGACCAACATGACGTTCATTGAACAAAATAAACAAATGCATATTAATTGATAATATTGATATTAATAGCAAAAAGACAGTAATCGAGCTGAAGTTCCTGCGAGAAGAAGAATTTAACTGATGGTATTTATTACAGGTAAAAGAAATGAGCAGGAGCAATGATACTCATGTAATGTTGGTAACCTTTATGGACATCAGTGAGTATAAAAATTAGCAGTTGACAATAAAAGCTACATTCATTATAATAATCCCAAAAGAGAAACCTATGATGCAGAAAAAGCACAGGATACATTCCTTACAGAGAGTCAGGATGGTGGAAGCTGACAGGATATGCGCTGTTGTATGGGCTGCTGAGGGCGAGGGGAACGGCGATGCCTGGTATCCGAGACGTAATGCCTGCGTTAGAGGCTGGCAATGTGATGGCATTGTGCAGAGTGGATTCAAAGAAGAATCAAATAAGGTGGTACCGCAGATTTATTTTTGTAAATTTGTCCTTAGTTCGTTAGTTTAGACGAACTGAGGACTTTTTGTTTAGGAGGAAAATGATTATGAAAAGGACAACAATTAAAAAAGTAATAGGAGCGGCATTGAGTGCAGTTATGGCGGTAACGATGCTTGCAGGATGTGGCAGTGATGCCAGCCAGACTACGAATGATACAACACAGGTGACACAGGAAACGATTGCAACTGTACCGAATGATGATAACGGAACAGAAGTCAAAAAAGATGACAAGGTTTATAAGGTAGGAATTATCCAACATATTGATCATCCATCTCTGAATCAGATCAATGCAAAGATTCAGGAGACATTACAGCCACTGGTAGATCAGGGCAGGGTACAGATTGAATACAAGAATGCATCAGGAGATCAGACGATGCTTCCAACCATTATTAATGGTATGATCGATGACGGATGCGACATTCTTGTTCCAATTGCAACGCCTACGGCGCAGGCAGCAGCTGCAGCAACCTCTGATGTAACAATTGTTTTCTCTGCAGTCAGCAACCCTGTAGAAGCCGGATTGGTCGAGTCTTTTGACAAGACAGATAAGAACATAACAGGAGTATCCAACTCTATTGCTATTGAGGATATCTTCGAACTGGCAGCAGAATTGACACCGGATGCCAAGACATTCGGATTCGTATACAACACAAGTGAGATCAACTCTGTAACAGGTATTGAGCGAGCTAAAAAATATTGTGATGAGCATGGTATTGCCTATAAGGAGGCTACAGTCACAGGAACGGCTGATGTACAGCAGGCAGCAGCATCTCTGGTCAATGATGTAGATGCTTTCTTTACGCCGAATGATAATACAGTAGCTTCTGCCATGGCAGCTTATTTACAGGTAGCCAATGATGCAGGCAAGCCTATCTACTGTGGTGCGGATTCCATGGTAAATGACGGCGGATTCGCAACAGTTGGGATCGATTATGATGTTCTTGGTGTGCAGACAGGCGAGATGATAGAGCGGATCGTCAATGGTGCAACTGTGGCAGATACACCAGTAGAGCAGATCGCACAGTATGCGAAGATGATCAATGTAACGACAGCAAAGCAGTTAGGTATTGAGATTCCACAGGATAAACAGGAAGAATTCCAGCTCCTTGGTGAGTAAAAATAATGGGAAGGATATGGTGACAGATATGGCAAAGGTTGTAATTCTGGGCGCAGGACATGTTGGAAGTATGTGTGCATTAAATCTGGCAAGACTGGGAATATGCAGAGAAATCGTATTGATCGATATCGTGGAAGGTAAGGCAGATGCACAGGCAAAAGATGTTGCAGATGCCACGGTTTTTATGGACCGTATGCCTGTTGTGCGTGAAGGCAGTTATCAGGACTGTAATGATGCCGATATTATTGTAAATGCAGTAGGAGTGTCCAGAAAACCTGGTCAGACCAGACTGGATCTGTTAGATGTAACGATAGACATTATGAAAGATGTAGTTGCCAGATTGAACCAGACAACCTTTGATGGGTATTTCATATCCATATCCAATCCCTGTGATGTCGTTGTAAATTATGCCAGAGAGCATATGAAACTTCCAAAGAACAGAATATTTGGTACGGGAACCTTGCTGGATACTGCCAGATTACGTCTGACACTTCATCAACTGACAGGAATGTCAGCAAATTCTATAGAATGTTTCGCTATGGGTGAACATGGAGATTCTTCTATGGTAGCCATGTCTCAGATTACCTTCATGGGTAAGCCGCTATATCAGTTACAGCAGGAGATGCCACAGATTTTTGGAAAGGTAACCTATGATATTCTGTTAGAACGTACCCATCAGCTTGGTATGGAGATCGTGATCGGAAAAGGTTCAACATAATTTGGAATTGGAGCGGCACTGGCTGTAGTCTGCAAAGCTGTATTGTATGACGAAAAGAGAATTCTTCCTGTATCGGCTCTGCTGGAGGGACAATATGGTCAGAAAGGCATAATGGCAGGCGTTCCAACCGTAATTGGCAGGGGCGGTGTAGAAGAGATTATAGAATTATCGCTAAATGAACAGGAACAAAAGGCTTTTGCAGCGTCCTGTGATGTGATCAGAACATATATTGCAAAAGCAAATGCACGATAGGAGGAAAAAGAGAATGGGTCTGTTGTTATTTAATTCTCTGCAGGAGGGACTGGGTTATGCCATTCTTGCACTGGGCGTATATATCACATTTCGTATTTTGAATATGCCGGATCTGACGGTGGATGGGAGTTTCGGACTTGGCATGGCAGTTTCCATCATCTTAACAGTAGCAGGCCACCCGTTTTTGTCGCTTGTGATCGCGTGTATCGCAGGAGCAGCGGCAGGCTGCTTTACCGGGTTATTGCAGACTAAGGTCAGGATTCACCCGATTCTTGCAGGTATCCTTACCATGAATGGACTCTATACGGTAAATCTGATCATTACGGGGGGAAAATCCAATGTATCTTCCGCAGTAGCGGTATCGCTGTTTAATTTATTGCAGGATGCAACAGGACTTTCAAGAGATTTATGCAAGATCATCATTCCTTTTATTCTGTGCATAATTGTAGTGGCTGTTCTTGCTGTCTTTTTCAAGACCAGAAAAGGGCTTGCCATTCGTGCCACTGGAGATAATGAGGATATGGTGCGTTCTTCTTCCATCAATGCGGATGCGTATAAATGTGCGGGGCTTGCGATTGGTAATGCATGTGTTGCCCTTTCCGGTGCGGTAATAGGACAGTCGATGTCTTTTTTTGATGTAGGATATGGCAGTGGTATGGTAGTAGTTGGATTGGCTTCTGTCATTATAGGAGAAACAATTATGGGGAAACATGGAGTGACAGTTGGGCTCATATCAGCAGTTGTAGGCTCCTGTTTATATCGCATGTTCATTGCAGCAGCACTGAAAGTTGATCTGTTTCCGGCATATAGTCTGAAACTGATATCAGCAGTTATCGTTATCATTGCTCTGGCAATACCGACAATACAGAAGAAAATAGGCCATAGGCGTAAGGGAGGCACATCCAAATGTTAGAATTACAGGGAATCAGAAAGACTTTCTATCCGGGAACTCCTAATGAGAAAAAGGCATTGAATGGAGTAGATCTGCATTTGAATGCAGGCGATTTTGTAACAATAGTAGGCTCAAACGGTGCAGGTAAGTCCACGCTTTTTAATGCGATCAGTGGTGTATTTTCGGTGGATGAGGGAACGATCAGGCTTGATTCAAAGAATATTACAAATACAAAGGAATACAAGAGGGCGTATGATATCGGAAGACTTTTTCAGGATACGATGAAGGGAACTGCTCCTAATATGACGATTGAAGAGAATCTGGCACTAGCTTATTCTAGAAAAGCCGGCAGGAGTTTTTTTGCAGTGAATAAGCAGGACAGAGAATATTTTACAGATTTGTTAAGGCAATTGGATCTGGGGTTGGAATCAAGGATGAAGGCTAAGGTAGGTCAGCTATCAGGTGGACAGCGGCAGGCGGTGTCTTTATTGATGTCTACGATATCTCAGCCCAAGTTACTGCTTCTGGATGAACATACCGCAGCACTTGATCCCGCTACTGCTCAGAAAGTATTGGATATTACCACCAGAATCGTATCGGAAGGCCGCATTACGACCATGATGATCACACATGATATGCAGGCGGCACTGACACTTGGTAATAGAACTATTATGATGGATGATGGTAAGATCATTTTTGATATTTCCGGTGAAGAGCGCGCCAGAATGACGGTGGAGGATCTGCTGGAATGTTATCATGAGAACAGCCGTAAGAAGCTGACCAATGACAGAATGCTGTTGAAGTAACGAGAAATTAAGAGAGGCACGAATTGTATGCGCTGGTCTGAGCTGCTTTCACAATGCAACACAGGCGCGCTCTCGCTACGTGAAAAACGTAGTGGTCACGTAAGGCGCTATTGGAAGCCATGCTTCCATACCACCTAAGTGCCAACGTTTTTCAAGTGCCTGTTAATGCATTTGTGAAAGCTGTACAGACCAGTGCGTACAATTCTCCAGAGGAAGGTGACTGGTGGAGAATATAATCAGAAGTTGGGATATTTCGCTCGAAGACACGTTCTCACTCCGCTGCTCGATGTAGCGGTACGTAAGGGTGCATGAGCTTATCAGCTCCTGCGCCCTAAGTACCGGCACTTGCAGAGGGTCTTCTTACGAAACATTCCACGCTTCTCTGCGCATTACATGGGGGCGAGCTGCCATGCCCTGAAGCGTGACTAGAAGAAAAAGATTTCAAGAACAAGAAGAAAGAGAGAGAAGTGAAGAACGGATCAATGAACTGAAACTACAGCTCATGGACCCGTCATTAGGTACTGATTATGAGAAGCTGATGACTCTGCAATCCAGGTTGGAAGAAGAGGAACATCAGCAGGAAACACTGTTAGAACGTATGCTGGAAACAGAAACGGAACTGGAAGAGCTTAACCAAGACGCTCAATAAACATCAGCACAAAGCTGACACATAAGAGTCCGTCAGAGATCCAGATTGTATGAAGTCCGTAATGTGCGGACAGATTACCACCGATACCTGCACCAATTGCAAAGAACAGAATAATACCGAAGTAATATAAGGACTGGCGTAGCTGGTCCTTTTTATGTTCACGGAAATAAACGGATAAGGCGGCAGTTCCGCTTCGCAGATTACCGATACACATTGTGCTGGCATAGGAATAACCGCTGACCTTTCGAAAGGTTTGTACCTGCATGGCACATGCAAAAGATACCAGAGCAGTAGCAGCCATATTAAAAGCAGTTGGAATGAAACCTACAATGAACAGGATCAGGATCTCACATAACAGAATCCCCTGTCTCCAATGAAGTTTCCTCGCATATTGGAATTTGCTCTGTATCTGTTCAGCAACCACAACTCCGGCAGCAAAAGCAAGCAAAGGTAGAAGGTAATGTAGACCTTTGATCCATTCTCCGGTCATAAAGTGCTGACTCATCAATACTACGTTACCAGTCTGTGCATTGGAAAAGACGCCGTCTCTCGTAAAATAGGTATAAGCATCCTGAAAGCCGCCTGACAAAGCCAGAAAAACACTGGTTATAAAGGCTTCTGACATCTGCATACTTTTATGTTCTGTATTCATGGCAATATTCCACCTTTCTATGACTTTTCATCAACCTACATTATAACAGATTGCCCCCCCAATTGTTATATGGATTTTATAAAGTTGTAAACCTTTGGAGGATTTTGCAGATTGATAGTTTTTTTGTTATGACATTTTTATTGTGCTTTTAAATGGTGTTATCAAGTGGCATAAGAATTTACAGTGTGGTAAAAAAATGGTAATATAGAAAGATACGTGAAACAGAAAGGTATTAAATAGAATGGATAATAGGTTTGAAGAAGATGAACAGGCGCGCAGCAGCAGGCGTGCCCGGAAAATAGAGGAAATGAAGCGTGAGAAGGAGAGACAGAAGCAACAGAGGGAACAACTGCGTAAATATGCACCGATAGCCGGTGGAGCGGTCTGTGCAGCCATCATATTGATCGTTGGTGGTGTTATGTTTGTCAGACATGGTGCAAAACAGAATACAAATCAACAGAGCATTGCACAGGTAGAGACAACGGAAGCATCTGAGGAAATGAGTAGTGAGACAGATAACGCAGAAGAGAGTACTACGGAGGAAGGCACAATAGAAGAACCGGCTGTGCCGTTTGTGACACAGACAACAGACCAGACCACGGCAGTGAGCGGAGAAGTAGTCAGTGCCAACGCGATCATAATAGAAGAAAAGACAGGCAATATTCTGGCACAGAGAGATGCCTATGCAAGGATCAGCCCGGCTTCCATGACGAAGGTGCTGACAGTTCTTGTTGCTGCCGAACATGTAGAAAATCTTGATGATACTTATACCATCACGCTGGCAGAGACGGATTACAGCTATTCCAATGATTGCAGTAATGCCGGATTTGATGTAGATGAACAGGTTACGATAAGAGATCTGTTTTATGGAACGATTCTGCCTTCTGGTGCAGATGCTGCAGTCGGACTGGCTGTTTATGTCGCAGGTTCCCATGAAGCCTTTGTAGATATGATGAATGAAAAACTGAAGGAATTGGGATTATCTGATACGGCACATATGACAAATTGTGTAGGACTGTATGATGAAAACCATTACTGTACGGTTTACGATATGGCAGTTATTTTAAAGGAGGCCATGGATGATCCGTTGTGCAGAGAGGTAATGTCGGCACATACCTATAATACATCATCAACACCACAGCATCCGGATGGGATTTTGTTATCAAACTGGTTCCTGCGCCGTATTGAAGATAAAGAATGTGGTGGAGAGGTATTATGTGCCAAGACAGGTTATGTGGTTCAGTCGGGTAATTGTGCTGCCAGCTATTGTCTGGATAAAAATGGAAATGGTTATTTATGTGTAACAGCACATTCTACCAGCGGATGGCGGTGTATTTATGATCATGTAGCATTATATCAGCAATTTCTAAACGAACTATAAAAATAATAAACTAATTATTAATTATTAGCACTCCCTGTTGACGAGTGCTAATATGCGTGTTATATTACATTTAGAACAAAGGAAAGGGAATAAAAAAGAAATTCCAAAGTACTTTGAACTAGAACACGACACATCAGATTCTCTGATAGTGCTAAACATAGAAAAGTCAATGAACAGTTTGAAAGGAGAAATGACTTATGTTAAGACCTAGTATTTTTGGAGAAGATTTATTTGATGAGATGATGAGTTTTCCGTTTGATGATGAGAGCTTCTTTGGTAAGAGGAATCCATTATATGGTAAGAATGCAAAGAACATGATGAAGACAGATGTTCGTGAAACGGAGAATGGCTATGAAGTAGATATTGATCTTCCTGGTTTTAAGAAAGATGAGATCAGTGCAGAGTTGAAGGATGGTTATCTGACAATATCAGCAGCTAAGGGGCTGGATAAGGATGAGCAGGATAAGAAGTCTGGTAAGTACATTCGTCGTGAGCGTTACGCAGGCAGCATGAGCAGGAGCTTCTATGTCGGTGAAGATATTTCACAGAATGATGTACATGCAAAATATGAGAATGGTATTCTGAGACTTTCTCTTCCTAAGAAAGCTGCAGAGAAGATAGAACATAATAACAATATTGCAATTGAAGGATAATTGTTCTTCTGCCCGTGCGGGCAGATCAGGAAAAGAAGTCCCGTGGAGGTGTTGCGACCACGGGGCTTCTTTTTGTTTACAGGTCTGCCGGCTTGCCAGTTTATGCTGTTGTGATATAATAAGAGACAGTAATGGTATGAAGAAAGGTCATGATTTAAATGAATAAAAAATATAACACAGTAGTATTTGATCTGGATGGTACTTTGCTGAATACATTGGAAGATTTGGCAGATGCAACAAATTATGCATTGAAACAGTTTGGAATGCCTGTACGGACAATGGACGAGGTCAGGAGATTCGTCGGAAATGGAGTGCGAACGCTGATGGTACGTGCAGTGCCGCAAGGAGATGCAAATCCACAGTTTGAAGAAGTATTTAACTGTTTTAAAAGCTATTATGGTGAACATTGTAATGACAAGACCCGTGCATATGAAGGAATCATGGAACTTTTGCAGGAATTAAAAGATAAAGGATATGCAGTAGCTATTGTGTCTAATAAAATTGATTTTGCAGTGAAAGAATTGCAAAAAAGGTATTTTAATAATTTGATATCTGTTGCAATCGGAGAACGTGAGGGAGTATTAAGAAAACCTGCACCGGATACTGTAATTACAGCATTACAGGAATTGGGTAAAGCAAAAGAAGAGGCAGTTTATGTAGGAGATTCAGATGTAGACATTATGACTGCAAAAAATGTTGGAATTCCCTGCATTTCTGTAGAATGGGGATTCCGTGACAGAAAGTTCCTGCTGGAACATGGAGCTGAGCATTTAATAAAAAAACCGGAAGAAATATGGCAGTATATTTAGACAGGTAGTCAATCTTTTTATTGTAAAAGTATAATTCTAATGTTAAGATTGAATAAGAAGATGAAAGAAATGTTGTAAACATATCCAAAATGTCTAAGTGGAGAGACAAATGAAAAAGATAGCATTGATCATGGATGGCTGGAAACGCTTTTTTACATATGCCTGGCCGGCTGGCATTCTTCAAAGAATCAAGGAAACGGGAGAAGAGGTAAATCTCTATATTTTTAACAGTTCTGGTGATTGGAGTCTGGATGACGATTATAATATTGGGGAATACAATATTTATTCACTTCCAGATTTATCTGATTTTGATGGTATCATACTGGATACAAATAATATCAGATATCCGGAAGTAAGCGAGCGGGTTATTGAAGCAGCCAGAAAGACGGGAAAGCCGGTAATTTCTATTGCTAAGGAAATAGAAGGCTTTTATTATGTAGGAATTGACAATTATTCTTCTATACAGAAAATGATCACACATCTGCATGAGAAGCATGGGTGCAGCAGATTCTGGTTCGTGATGGGACCAGCTGATAATTATGAGAATCAGGTCAGAGTCAGATCACTGAAAGACTATATGCAAAATCATGGAATTATGTATGGGGAGCAGGATTTCTATTATGAAAGCTATGCATACCAGTGTGGTGTTCATGGTTTTGAACAGTTATATAAGAACTCAGACGGATCTCTCCCGGAAGCTATTATCTGTGCCAGTGATAATATAGCGGTAGGTGTGTGTGAGGCAGCGCGTAATCATGGACTTAGAGTACCTCAGGATTTTTATGTTACCGGTTTTGATAACTTTGATAAAGCTTCCTATTATGTGCCTAAGATCACTACGATTGGTCATATCAGGGAAGAAGTAGGATACTGCTGTGCAGACATATTACTCCGTATATGGAATGGAGAAAAAGTAGATAAATTTAATTATACCAGGACAGAATGCATCTTTTGGGAAAGCTGCGGATGCAAGTCGGATGTAGAGGTAGATCAGCGAACCCATGCAAAAGATCAGATCATTTATGATATAGAGACAACAGAATTTGAAGAACAGGTATTAACACTGGAATATGAATTGATGAATTGTAAGACTGTTAAGGAAATGACTTGCTGGATTCCGGAGTGTATTCCAACAATGAAATGTGATGCAATGTATCTGGTTCTGGATGATCATATCAATGATTTCAAAAAGAAGAAAGAACTATATGATTTTCATATTATTCAGGATGAGGACTTCCATATTCATGGTTATCCTGAATACATGAATCTCGAATTTGCATACGAAGACGGACATACATTGCCGTGTAATCAGAAGATATCGAGTCTGTTTCCAACTTTTGATTATCACAAAGGCGGTACAGATATGCTATTTATGCCGATTCACTTTAGAAGCCATACAGTAGGTTTTTTTGTGATCCGTAATGCGGCATATCTGATGAAGAAGCAGTATTTATTCAAAGTATTGAATGTCCTGATCTCTGCAATGGAGAATCTCCATGAGAAAGAGAAACTGGAATACATGAATCATGCACTGACAGAATTAAGTGTCAGAGATACGATGACAGGACTGTATAACAGACTGGGGTATCAGCAGATTGCATGCCATGTCTTTGACAGGAAAAAACAGGAATTGGAGAATCAGCTTATCATGTTTGCAGATATGGATAAGCTAAAGTATATCAATGATCATTTTGGGCATGAGTACGGAGATCTGGCAATTAAACTGATATCGGGTGCAATCTTGCATAATATTCCCGAGGAATCCATACCGATTCGTATGGGTGGAGATGAATTCCTTATCATGAACAAAGTGATACCACAACAGGAAACTGATGAAATGATCCAAAAAATACAGAATGAAGTACAGAGTAAAGTAGATGAATTGAAGCTTCCCTTTGAGATTTCCTTTAGTATAGGATGTATTGGCACAGATATGAATACAGAGAAGAAACTGGATGATTATGTGAAAGAAGCAGATGAGATAATGTATCATCAGAAATACATGAAGAAAGTTAATCGTGAAGAATGATTTACAGCAAAAAGGGCGGATTACCGCCCTTTTTAAGTCTTGATCCAATTACTGTTTTTTCCATGTTGCAGGATGGAAAAGTATCAACATGGGCAGGATTTCCAGTCTGCCAGCCAGCATGTTGAACATAAGAACATATTTGGAGAAAATGGAGAAATCTGCAAAACTGCCTGTTGGACCAATCATGTCCAGACCAGGACCAATATTATTGAGTGTAGCAACAACCGCGGTAAAAGTAGTTGTAAAATCGAAACCATCCAGACTTATGAGCAGGATAGAAATAATGAATACAACACCGTAAGTCATTAAGAACACATTACAGGAACGAATGGTGGTGTGTTCAATTCCTTTACCATCCAGTTTTGTAACACTGATCTGTCTGGGATGGATCTGCTGCATCAGTTCTTTTTCCACCTGCTT
>CAYRAW010000053.1:0-14485 GCA_964422225.1 uncultured Roseburia sp. | reverse complement strand
GCTGATATGGCTCAAGAATGCAGATTCTATACTTTTCGGATAACTTCTGCTCTTTTGCCAATATCTCCTGTGGAATATGCGCCTGTCTGTCAAAATCCACTGCCTGTTTGGGTATCTCTTCTGATTGAAAAGTTCCAACATAGGGTCTGCATGCGTAAGCAAACTGCTGTAGACTTCTGTCTGCAGCACGATCCGGCATAACCGGTGCTCTTAACAGTGTCAGGCTGATCTGATTCTCTTTCGCACTCCAACCATATTTGCTGTCATTGAATACTGCAATGCCTTCTCTGCCATTTTCCAGTGCACAATATCTATGCCTGCACACCTCGTAACGATCCTTCTCCCACTTCCATGACTGTGTTGTGGGCTGACTATATGCACCAAAGGCAATCTCGCCGATTACTTCATGGGAATGAATCACAGAAGGGAAATCCACCTTTAACATCTTATGGCATTCCTGCCAGTCTATCTGTGTATAGAACTCCAACTGTCTGCCATCTCTACTCAATACAATATACTGTGAGAATGAGGAATCTCTGATCCTGCCCTGCAAAAGCCATGCCGGACGGTCATCGTACTCTGCCTTGCTGATTTGCCAGTTCGTCCTGTCTAACTCTTCTTCCTCCTGTTCATACATTCTGCCAATCTCCCATGCATCATAATAGGAATTAACATTTCTGTACAAACGCAGTTCATTCATGGGACTGCGCATATCAACAAATTCTGTTCCGTTTTCTTTATCTCTAAGCTGCCATATCCGCCCAGTATGGTCAAGCTCAACATACAGGAAAGGACTTTCCATGGAATATCTCTCAGTATCTTCATGATACCCCAGAACACTCTCTGCCTTTTCCATGGCTGGCTGCACCATATCAGGTTCTAACAGCGACAGACTGTCATTTAATATACCCCTTGCTTCATCTGCAATTGCCTCCAGTTCCCTGACTGCCTCCTCATGTACTCTGGCGATTCCTGTTCCCGGCAAAATATCATGAAACTCCTGCAAGAGCAGTCTCTTCCATAATTTCTGCAATATCTCTCTTCTGCCATCTGCCCTAGACTTTGCATAGACAGCACACACAGTATCCCAATATTCTGCCTCTTTTAGAAGACATTCTGCCCTGCGTACCCCCAGCTTGGTATGCGCCTGACTTGTATAGGTTCCTCTATGCCAGGCCAGATACAGATCTCCGGTGAATACGTTAGTCGGATTACTTTCCTCCAGCTTCTTGAAAAAGCTTTGTGGGCTTGCATATACCGTCTTTGGCATGCCTTCCAGATTCGCACATCTGCGCACCATCTCCAGCTCGTCTCTTGTAGCACCGCCACCGCCATCACCATAACCGAAAGGATACATCATGGTGTCGATCTCTTCTGTCTGGATTCGGTCTTTTTCCCATCTTTCTATCATCTTCTCCGGCAGGGGAATTGCATTGTTTTCCTTATACAGATGTGATAACACCCTGCTGCCATCTATTCCCTGCCACCAGAACACATTGTAGGGAAAAGGCTCACACTCCGGGTCCTGTCTGACCAGCTTCTGGGTTGCAAAATACGGCACTCTGCACTTCTTCATAATCTGTGGCAGAGAAGCAGGATATCCAAATGTATCAGGCATCCATGCCACCTGACTGTCCACTCCCAGCTCTCTTTTAAACCATTCCTTACCATACAGGAACTGCCTTGCCAGACTCTCACCACAGGGCATATTCATATCACTTTCTACATAAAGTGCACCATCCGCATAAATCTGTCCCTCTTCCACTTTCTGTCTGACTCTCTCCCATACCGCAGGGTAAGAGTCCTGCATGAACTCAAGAATCGGAGGTTCACATAACAAGAAACGATACTCCGGGTATTCTTCCATCAATGCCAGCTGATTTCCATAGGTTCTTGCCGTCTTTCTTCTGGTTTCTTCCAGTGTCCATAACCATGCCAGATCCAGATGCGACTGTCCAAAGACTGTAAATTCGGGTGTGGTAGAGCCATTGGTACATTCCAGTAATGGTTTTAATTCCTCATCCGCTTCCAACAGCACCTGATGCAGTCTCTCTCCTGTTTCTTCCAGATTCGCCTTTAATGTGAATCTCTTGAGTCCTTCTATGACTTTTACCGCTCTCAGGGAACGGTCCGGCAGACCTTTCACCAGAGAAAACAGTGTCAGATAATCCATTCCTGTCTGGAAGATCACCTCATCCCATACTGCAATGCAGGATCTGCCAATGCTCTGCTGTGGTCCGTCTTGAATTTCAAAAGCATCTTCTCTTCTGGAACAGAAACAGCCTGCCTCCATTCTTGGTCCATGTCCGGCATAGCACTCCATGACAATCTGATAGGTATCTCCCACATGCGCCTGTCTGGTCAGTGTAATATACTTATGCTTCTTATCAATGGCTCCTCTCTCCTGTCCATTGACCCAGACAAGCATCTCTTCTCCCACTGCTGCAAGAAAAATCAGTCTCTTGCCCTCCAACTGCTGCGGTACTGTCCAATGCGTCTTAAACCAGCCGTATTCCCAGTAATTACCCCAGGTCATGCCTGGCAGCATCTGTTTTCCGGCAGATTTTATCTGTTCTATTGCCGCCTCATAGGTAAGACGTTCTCTGGTAATGATGCCCTCTATTTCCACACCATCCACATTATACCAGATATGTCCTTTCAGCCAGTCTTCCCACATTTCCAGTCTTTCCCACCATTGTCTGCCGGGATACTGATCATGATCATTCATCCTTTTTCTCCTCTACCAGAAATAAGATTGCCAGCGCCTGTCCATAGGGCATTGGCTTAATTGGAATCTGCTTGTAGAATTCCTTATCAACTCTTCCCATGGGAGTACCATAAGACACCTGTTCCAGTACGCCCTCATCCGAAATCAGATTCAGGATCGGCTGCAGCGCCTTTTTCGCCACATATAGCCATTTTCTGTCCAATACTCCTGTATGGATGCCTCTGAGAATACCATAAGCAAAGCCGCAGGTACTGCTGGCTTCTTCGTAAGATGTCGGATCATCCAGCAGCGTATGCCACATACCACTGTCTGCCTGACTCTCTGCCAGTGCCTTGACCTGATTCTCCAGCGTCTCCTGTAAAATACGTCTTACCTGCTCCGGGCAGTCAATGATTGATAATACTTCTGGAATTGCTATTGTCAACCAGCAGTTTCCTCTTGCCCAGAAAGCCCCGGCAAAATTGTTTCGCTCCAGGAATGTCCAGCCATGATACCAGAAACCGGTCTTTGGGTCCTGCAAATATTTCATATGTAACAGGAACTGATATTGTGCCTCCTGCTTATAATCCTCTCTGTTCAGGATACGCCCCATATTTGCCAGAAACAGTACTGTCATGAACAACGTATCATCCCATAATTCCTGTTCATTGGTGTCATCCGAAGTCTGATGCTGAATGCCTCCCTCTTCCGTACGCGGCATCTCTTCCATGATCCATTGTGCTGCCCTCCTGCATGGCTCCAGATATGTCTCATCTTTGAGATATTCTGCCATCAGTGACATGACCAGATATGGCATCATGGTATTTACATTCAATGGTGGAAAGCCAACCTGCATCTGACTGTCATAGAATTTACGAAGAAGCTCCAAATATTCCTCTCTGCCTGTTGTTTCAAATAGCTTCCACAATCCATACAGACCTACACCCTGTGTCCATTCCCAATGTGCATATTTTTTGAGCTCTTCTTCTGATATTTTTTTCTTTGTCCGCATATTCTGCATGAATATCTCATCATCTTCATACAGAATCGGACTGAATGCCTGAATCAGCAGTTCCAGCTTGCGGTCTATCTCCTTCTGCTCATATTCCTCTTCCAGTCCGGGCAGAAGTTCCGGTAATTCTGATGGGTGATGAATGATATAGTCCGGCTGCCAGTCAGCCTCTTCATATTCATGGAAATAACGTGGCGACCAGTCCAGCCAGATGGAGGTTATGCCAAACTGATTGGCTCCTGCTATATCCTTTTTCAGGTTATTGCCTATCATAACGATTCTGCCCTTGTCTTCCTCTGTCAGCTTCATTGCCTGCATGGCAGTATCAAACATGGGACGGTTTGGCTTTTGCACTCCTACTGTCTCTGATACGACCCAGCCTTCAAAACAATGGCGCAGCCCGTTTTGGTCATAGACATTATGAAAAGACTGTTCTTCTCCATCTGCTACCAGAGCGATCCTGTATCCCTCCTGGTACAGCTCTTCCAGTACTTCTCCTGCATCCTCTATAAAATCTGCACTGGTGACATATCCCTGTTCATCATAGCGCTGTGTTGCTTCGTCAATAATGGTATCTCCACTATCAATAAAAATAATTATCTTTTTTTCTTTCTTCATATACTCACCATCTTGTTTTTTCCAGAATTTTCGATATACTTTTTCCTATGAACTGATTTACGATCAGAAAGGCAGGTAACAGTTTTGGTACATCCTATCACCTATGAAAGTCAACGTTTTATTATTGTAAATGATATCAACAATTATATCTTTTATTTCTTCGACTTCGACAGCCGCTCTTACAGCAAAAATATGGAATTTGAACACTTCCACTCTTACTATGAGATACATGTGCTGCTCAGTCCGGATGCCATCCATTTTATCAAGGGTGTACCCTATCATATCAAGTGCGGAGACTTCGTGCTGCTTGCTCCTTCTCTTCTGCATAAGACCTGCTATCCAGAAGGAGAGCCTTCCCAGAGACTCATCATCACCTTTATGTACCGTGATGATGGCTATGGTTTCTCTGATTCCTATCATGAACTGTTATCGCCTTTTAACAGAGAGCTTCCTATCTACCGTTTTCCCGAAGAACAGCTTAACGTTCTTAACAAGCTGATCAATCGTATCGTTACGATTTCCAAGGAAGCAGGTACTCAGGAACTGACTGGAGCCTATGAACTGATGGTTCACAGCATCTTTACAGAATTTCTCTACTATTTCAACCGCTGTCAGGACTACAATACCTACGAACCGGAACAGCCAAAGGATCAGAGTGAACAACGTATTTATGCCGTTTCCAACTTTATCCATACGCATTATATGGAAGACCTGACCCTGGAGGATCTTGCCAGAGAGAACTGGATGAGTCCTTATTATCTCTCTCACCAGTTTAAGAACATTACCGGGTATACACTGACTCACTATATCCATCTTGTTCGTATCCGTAACTGCCAGTATCTGCTCATCAACAGTCCGAAGAAGATCACAGAGATTGCAACAGAATGCGGTTTCTCAAGCTTCTCCCAGTTCAATCGTATCTTCAGAAGATTATGTGGAGAATCCCCTTCTGATTACCGTAAGCGCCAGCAGTTTATGCAGTGACATTGCGAATGGTAAAGGTATGCTCCCACTGGGTATAATCGGCAAAATACAATGTAAAACATCCCTGGTCACTGCCCTCACTGCCAAAAAGCCCATCCATATAGGAGTGTGTGCCAAAGGCAGGTCCAACTTCAATAGCATCATCCTTATTAGACAGAAGTGTCATTCCTGCTTTTGCCAGTATTCTCTTGCCCTTGATATCCTGCATGCAGAAATATTCATTATCCGCTTTCTGTGCTCCCAGTGTGGCAATCTCTACACGAAATGGAGCCTGAGAGACACCTTCAATCTTTACTGTTACTTCGATTCCATCCTGAATGTCTTTTACCACGGTATCTATTGTCAGATCAGGTCCCATTTTCTTTTCCCGCCTGGTCTGATCCATCTTCCACCAGTCGCTGGTCTGTGGCTTCTCCTTGAAAGGAAGATAATACCAGCCATGCATGGTCTGTGTCATATGATATCCATTCTCTGTATTTTCCAGTGTTTCCGGCTGAAATGCCCTATGCTCACAAAAGGCTCCTGCTACTTTGACTGCAACATCTATGGACGAATTGCTGAAATACAGGAAATTGCTCTTACCCTGCATCAGTGTATATGTGAAATCTCCCCTGCGAACCCTGGCAATACCAGAATCCTGATATAATTTTCTATATTCCTTTAGCTGATATTCGCCTTCGTATTCCTCTTCTATAAATTCAGGTCTGTTCATGAAATGCCACAAAATATCAGGATAAGATAACTGATTCTCTTCCACCAGCTCAAACAAATAGTTGGCAAATCCCAGAAATTCGGGAATATTCCTGTCTTTTCCAAGCATCAGATAATCCCAGTAGTAATTCTTGGGAATAATTCTCTTACCATTGTCCTGTCTGGTAGAATTGGCTGTAAATACTGTTCCATCCGGCTCCATATATGTAATCATCATGTAGAGATTACGTACTGCACAGTCTTCATAGGAGCTATCCTTCGTATACCTGGCTATAGTAATCATGGCTTCATTGTTGATGCGGTTATAGCCTCCTGCGGAGCGCTCTGCATACTCACCATCGGCATTACAGTCACTGCCCTCCTGTAAATAGATACCTGCTGCCTCTGCCAGTGCCGGTCTGTCAAAGAAATCCGCACATTCCAGCAGATTAGAGGCTATCGCCCAACGATGGTTTGGTGTGTGAAATCCTCCAAGAAGCAATCCGTCTGCTGCGGCAGATGCAATATTATATAATTTCTCATAGATCTTCTCCTGCCAGGAATCCCTCTCATTATCATGCAGATAATGCAAGCCCGGAAGCATTCTCTTTACAATAAAAGCCGTATCAGGGGCAGAGTGGAAATTGCAGTTGATATAGTCAAACAGTCCATCTTCATGCTGACATCTTCTTACAAACTCCAGTCCCAGCAAAACTCTCTGTGCCACCTTCTCATTATGATAGTATTCACTGTCAGCATTGCTGTAGGCTGCTATCATGGTAGTCAGACGATATACGGTATATTTTGCCTGTAGAAGATCATTCTCATCAGGAAATCCACCATAATATTGGCTGTTTTCATTCATGATCTGTGTCCTGAGGCATTTTCTTACCCTTTTATCAGTACCTTCTATAATCTTTTCATAATGCTTTCTCATATTGCAATTCCTCTCTAACCCTTTATAAATGACAGCATGACAATGCTGCTGTATCTGCAACCACTGTAACATCATTATGCAGCTGCAGAATAGATGCCGGTATTCTTGGTGTGACCGGTCCTTCCAACGCTTTGGCCAGAATAGATGCCTTATCTTCTCCACTGACGATCAATAGTATCTTTCTTGCCTGCATAATGGACTTGATTCCCATGGTGATCGCCTGTGTCGGGACTTCTTCTCCCTTACCAAAGAATCGCTGATTCGCCTGCCTGGTCTCCGGCTTTAATACTGCCACATGAGTACTCTTCTCAAATGCCTCTTCCGGCTCATTGAATCCTATATGACCATCATGCCCCAGCCCCAGAAGCTGCATATCTACTCCCCCAAGCTTCTGGATGACCTTATCATATCTGATGCATTCAAGTTCTCCATTCTCTGTCAGTCCATCAGGAATATTCGTATTGGTTAAAGAAATGTTGACCCTGTCAAAAAGATATTTTCTCATGAAATATGCATAACTGTGTACATTGTCCGGTGACAGTCCACGGTATTCATCCAGATTCACTGCCCTGACCTGGGCAAAATCAATATCTCCCTTGTGATACCATTCTACTAACTGATTATATACACCTATGGGAGTAGAACCGGTTGCCAGCCCAAGCACACAATCCGGCTTCATAATCACCTGCGCTGATAGAATATTTGCCGCCTTTCTACTCATATCGGCATAATCTTTTGCTTTGTATATCTTCATGGGAATCCTTCTCCTCCATTTGTCACGGTATTATATAACTATTCTGAATAGTTATGGTATGGAGCAGTGCTGCTCCTATAATCCCGGCTTCATTATAAGCTCTGGCAACGCGAATGTCTGTATTACGCTTAGAAGTTCTTGAATAAATCAGCTCTCCTACTCTCTCCTTCACCTGTGGCAGAAAATACTCTCCTGCCCTGCTGATGCCGCCACCTATTCGTAATTCCTCTGGCTGCAATATATTGATAAGATTTGCCAGACCCTGTGAGAGATATTCCACATACTGTTCTCGGATTTGCAATGCAGCTGCATCCTGCATACTGACTGCCTCAAAGAACAGTTTGCCGTTTATATTTTGCAGTTCCTGTTTACATAACTTCCATAATACGCTATCAGGGTAAGCAGGAAGTTCTTCTCTGATCTGTTCCACCAATGCCCGGCTTGATGCATAGGCTTCAAAGCATCCTCTACGCCCGCAATTACACGGTTTGCCATCATATCGTATGGTCATATGTCCAATTTCACCTTCTGCATAGTTTACACCACGATATATCTTACCATTCAAAATCATTCCACAGCCGATTCCTGTTCCCAGAGTAACCAGTACAAAAGATTTTGCCTTGCTTTCTTCTATCAGATACTCTCCTAGTGCTGCCGCATTGGCATCATTATCAAAATAAACGGGCTTGTCAAGCTGCTGCTCCAGCAGTTGACAAAAAGGTGTGTGATAGAAGCCAATGTTATTGGCATATTCTATGTTGCCTGTATCCAGATTCGCCGTTCCCGGAACGCCCGCCCCTACAGAACCGACTTCATCCATAGCCACTCCATTCTGATGTAGCAGCTGCCGTATATTACGTGCGATCGCTTCTATCGTCTGCCCGGGATCTGTATATAATTGTGTAGGAAAGCTTATGGTATCAATCAGTTCGATTCCACTAACCAGTCCTGTTACAATATTCGTACCACCAAAATCAATTCCAATGTTGTACATAGCTGTCACCTTCTGATACTGCTTTTAAAAAATTGCCCGGACATATCATGACTATCCCCGGGCAATTCTATTCACTCACTTAGGGTCGACATCAGTTTCCAAGGCTGTCATAATATGCTGCTCTGCCATCCAGGATCTTCTGTAAACCTGCATTTACCAATTCTGTATAACTGCTTTCGTAGGTAGATTCAAAATCAGCCGTTGGACAGCAGATTACTGTATAAACAAACTCAATCATCCTGTTCTCAACATCTTTACCATAGGTCTGTTCATCTTCTGAAATATAACCATATGTAGGGAAACGGAACTTACCTTCCTCACGTAATGTATAGAAATTCTTGAACCAGTCTAGAGTCTCCCACTGTGTCTCCTGATTATCAAAATCAGTCTGTGCCAGTACTTCATTGTCATTTACCCATGCAAAGTTCAGGTTCATGATACACAGGTCATCACATGTTCCAGGATATCCCTTGGTATCTTTCTCTTCCTGTGAAGGCTCCTTGGCTACTCCGATCTCATTGGTTGTATAATCAGGTGTATAACGTACTTTGGTTGCATTCTCAGGATCAGCCAGCCAGTTAAGATACTTCATGCAGGCTACAAGCTTATCCTCATCCTTTGTTGTAGAAGGAATCATAACATACATAGCATGTCTGTATTCAAAAGGTGTTCTGTAGGAACCATCTGACAGATCAAAGCACTGGATTGGAACAAATGTCTCGCCGCCTTCTGTATTGTTCAATACCTGGATAGAATCCCAAGGCTGTGTTGCATCATCCAGTACAAATCCTGCACGGCCATTTGCTACATCTGCTTTCATACCGTCTTCTGTTGTATCTGTCGGGAAATCCTGCGTGATCAGTCCATCATTATACCACTGATTCAATACTTTTAATCCATCTTTTGAGCCCGGTGCTACTGCCATATATGTCTCGCTGTAGATATAGGCATCTCTGTCGCTTGCCAGATCTACATAGGACCCGACAAAATTAAGATAATTCTTCTCTGTATCTGTTCTACCGCTCATTGCCCATGGAATTGTATTTTCTCCACCAAGCTTTGCTTCTTTTACCGCATACAGATACTCGCCCAGTTCTTCCTTTGTCTTTGGCATATCCATTCCCAGTTCATCCAGCCAATCCTGACGGATATAAGCCATATGACGTGGCATTTCTGTACCTCTTTGTTTCATAACTGCATATCTTGTATCGCCTACAGTACCGATTCCCTGTGCTTCCTCACAATATGTTGCAATATTGCTGCCATACTGCTCATACAAAGCTGTCAGATCATTCAAAGCTCCACTGGATGCGTAATTATAGAACAGACTCTGACTATAGGAAAATACGATATCAGGTGCAGTACCACCAGTCATCATGATATTGAGACTGTCATCAGAACCGGAACGTGGTACGGATACATATTCTACCTTTATATTATACAGGTCTTTCATCTGTTGCTGAATCCATTGTGTCAGTGCATTGTTCTCAGTTGTCGTGTTCGGTGCTGCATTTCCTCTGTCCCAGAGCATAACACGAATAGATACTTCCTTGTCAAACTTATCTGTAGCTGCCTGCTCCTGTGTTCCTGTAGACTCTGCTGCCTGCGTTGTTGCTGTTTCTGATGTACTTTTGGAATCTGTTGCTGTTGTTGCCGGAGCACTGTTGCCGCATCCCGTTGTAAATACCATTGCCATTGCCATACAAAGAGCTGCTGATTTTGCCATAAAGCCTTTTCTTCTCATTAAAAATACCTCCCACTGTCATTTTATTTCATATGTAAATTCTCCTCGCCAGAGAGATTCTGACCGTTAACCTTTTACTGCTCCTATCATGATGCCTTTTGTAAAGAACTTCTGTACAAAAGGATATACCAGTAACATAGGAAGCATTGATATTACAATACTTGCTGATTTCACATTATCTGCTACAAGATTCGTTCTAATACCTTCTTCTGCTGCGATCTTAATAGACTCCACGAACTGTTTCAATACCATCTGCACTGTGTACAGAGATGAGTTATTGATATAATACATAACATCACTAATACCATTCCAACGTCCTACTGCATAGAACAGTCCCAGAGTTGCAATTGTCGGATATACCAGTGGAAGCGACACCTTCATCAAGGTCTTGAATTCACTGCATCCATCAATTTTGGCCGCATCATAAATCGCCGAATCAATTCCCTTAAATGCATTGCACATAATGATCATGTTATATGCGCTGAGCGCTCCCGGTATGATCAGTGCCCATACTGTATTGATCATCTTGAAATCCTTTACATTCAAATACTCCGGGATAATACCAGGATGAAGATACATGGTAAGTACAAACAGAGTCATAATAACCTTGCCACCTACCAGATTCTGCTTGGACAATGGATAGGCTGCCAACACTGTCATAACCAGACTGACTGCTGTAGAACCAAACATCAAAATGATAGAATATCCAAATGCATGTATAAAGCTGCCACTTTGAATGGCTTTTACATAGGCTTCTGTGTTGAATCCAATCGGCCATATCAGTACCTTGCCTGCCGTAATCGCATCCTTGGAACTGAAGGAGACTGCCACTACTCTAAGCAGTGGAACCATAGCGATACAGGTAATCAGAACAAAGAACAGGCTCCACATGAACTGAAATATTCTTTCTGTCTTACTGTTAATTGCACTATTCATCAGATAATTCCCTCCTGTCCCATTTTCTTAATCACTGCATTAGCAGTAAGAACCAGAATTACACCAACGACTGTCTGGAACAGACCTACTGCTGTTGCAAAGTCAAATCGTCCTGCTGCAAGACCTACAGAATATACATAGGTACTGATAACATCGGATGCGCTCTTGACCATTGTATTACCCATCATATATGGACGGTCAAAACTGATCGTGATCAGCTTACCGATCTGCATGATCAGAAGTACTGTGATCGTAGACGATATCTGAGGAATCGTTACATGCCAGATTCTCTGCATTCTTGTTGCACCGTCAATATAGGCTGCCTCACCCAGAGAAGCATCAGTTGCCATCAATGCAGCCAGATATACGATCAGGGAATATCCTGCTCCCTGCCACACACCGAAGAACCAGTATATAAATCTCCAAAGGAATGCACTGCTTAAAAAGGATACGGATTCAAAACCCAAAGCATTCAATACGTTATTTACCAGACCACTTCCTGAAAAAAGCTGATTTACAATACCTGCGATAATAACCCAGGAAAGGAAATTAGGCAGATACAGTAATGTCTGTGTGGTCTTTCTGATCTTGTTACTCCGAAGCTCATTCAAGAATACTGCCAAAAATATGGGGATTGGGAATCCGATGATCAAATCACCCAAATTCAGAATAATTGTATTCTTCAATGCACTCCAGAAATCACCGGAGGAAAAGGCTTCCTTGAAGTTAGCCAGTCCTACCCAGGGGCTGCCCCAGATACCGGCAAATACATTGAATTTTTTGAAAGCAACTACTACTCCAAGCATTGGTTTATATTTGAAGCAAATCATATAAATCACCGGAAGCACCAGCATTGCATATAACTGCCAGTTGTTCCTCAAATAGACTCTTACCTTCTTTGCCGACCTTTTCTTTTTCTCCATTTTATGAATCGCCATACCTTTCCGTCAGATATACTTTTATGTTTTCTGTTGAATATAGCTACAGTTTATCTGCATTTGTGCATCATATCTACTTACTTTTTGCTTTTAATTGTCAAAAACATTGCATTTTTTGCGCATAATAAAAAGACCTGAAGCTATGTCCTTACATAACCTCAAGTCTTTGTATTTTATATTTTAATCTATTACATTCTTTACGCCAATAAAGGTATTGTCATAATATATGTCGCTGACTATAGTACCTTTTCTGGAATTGGCTTCATGTACGATCTGTCCATTTCCAATATAAATACCTACATGAGTACACTTGGAACCATTGGAAGAATAGCATACAATATCCCCCGGCTGAATTTCAGATACACTGATACTTCTGCCGTTACCGCCCCACTGTCCCTGCGGTGTTCTGCTCAGGGAATAACCAAATTCTGCATAGATATAGCTGGTAAAACCGGAGCAGTCCGTACCTGATGCAAGACTTCTTCCACCATGAACATAGGGTGTTCCAAGGTACTGCATTGCATACTGTACAATGGCACTTCGAAGCTCTGCATTTGTTGTGTAATTGGCAGCCGGTGGTGTTATAACTACTGTAGTATTCTCAGGGGCTGTCTGTTCTGTCTGGGCAGCTCTTTCCTGTAACTCCTGCAATGCTGCCTGTTCAGCCTGTTCTTCCGCAATGGACTTGGCATAGATGAATTCTTCTTCTATTGTAATGAACTCACTGGCAACATAGCCCTGCTTTTCATCAGTATAGCGGATTTTCGTCCATTCCCCACCATACTCTATGATCTGTGCTTTTTCTCCATGATCGATATAGCCGATTCTGGATGCGGAAGTATCCGGCTCTTCTCTGACATTTAACCTGTCTGCCTGTACTACTGCATAATGGGTCACGTAGTTGTCAATTACCTCTGCCGCTGCATCTCCATAGATGAAGAACTCTGCCTTAATATAACCTTCTACTTCACCTGATATGACCTGAAACCACTCTCCGTCACTTTCGGTTGTGATGCTCTGCACCTGCGCTACAGAGCCATCATACATCTTACCAACGATCTCTCCCTCTGTATTGGGAGTACTTCTGACGTTTACATAATTGTTCACATCTGCTATCGCAAGATTACTGTATTCATTCTCTGCCTCTCCATACGAAGCCTCACTGACAGCCTCAACCTCCTGTGACTGGCGCTTCTCCTGTGCATAGCTCTCCAGTTCTGCTGCATCGCTGTCTATGATGTCCTGTGCTATCGCTGCTTCTCCAGCCGCCAGACTTAACCCCTCGGCAGCTTCTTCCTGTTCAGTTTCGTCATTTATCTCATCATTTATCTGTGCTACACCGGCTGTATAGCTTATATCCTGTTCATTTGTCTGCTGTTCTTCCTGTACTGTTGCCACATCCTGCTCCTGTGAACGGGCCACCAGCCCCATATCACAGGTCAACGCCAGCAAAAGGCAGGGAAACACTGTATATAATAATTTTGCTTTCATCCTGACTTATTTTAATTCCTTTATTTCACTAACTATATCTTCTCATACGTTTCAATCACGCACTCATGCTCTTTACTTTTCTTATCGTAATTAATTCCCACCAGCAACAGGTTTCCAGTATAATGCAGGATAGATTGCGGATACTCTCTGTCTTTGATCTGTTTCATTGCAGTTTGTGCATTCTGATTCCATTTCAATTCAATGATAAGCGCTGGGTAATCTGTCTCATATTCAGGCTTTGGAATCAATACAAAATCTGCAAACCCTCTGCCAGTCGGCAGTTCTCTAACAGGTTTGAAATAATATTTCATCGCACTAAGATACGCAATCGTCAGTACACTGCTTAAAGAATTTTCATTGTTATACTGCACTGTAGATGCATATTCTGTGTGTATTTTACCAATATACTCCGCAACTGCCACGGCATCCTTATTTCTGAATGTGATCATGTCATTTTGGAAAGTGGCTGTTCTTACATTCACTTCATCACCTGAAATCATTGCTATCACTGCTGTTTTAAGTCCATCAAAATTTTTATTGATAAGAGGTATAATAGATCCATATGTGCCGGTCTGTGACCAGTAACTCTGAAATTCCCCTAACAGCATAAGGTTTACAACTGCGTTCGGATTATAGATATGAAAATGTATCACGTCATACTTATTCAGATTTTCCTCATA
>CAYRAW010000052.1:0-14735 GCA_964422225.1 uncultured Roseburia sp. | reverse complement strand
TTTGTTAAATCTGTACAATTCTGTATTCATAATATTGTGTTTCACAATTATCTATCATTATAGATTTACTCTACAATATACAGCTTTGCAATATCCTGAATATAAAGAGGATAAAATTCATATCCTGCATATTTCTTATTCAGTGCTACCAGTTCAGCCATATCCTGAATATAAACATTAGCCGCTGTATCAGTCAGAATCTTCTCACACTCTTTATAATACTTCGTTGCTTCTTCATCAGATGTTGCAGACTGTGCATTCTCATATGCTGCATCATAATCCGCATTGTTGTAGTTCACAAAATTGTTATGTGCAGTAGATACAAATCTTCCCAACAGTGCACCTGCAGTTAATGTAGAAGCATCCACACCTACAACAGTAGCTTCAAACTGGCGTTCTTTGTAAACATCGCTTAACCAGCTCTCCCATTCGATCAGTTCAATATTGGCTGTTACACCAATAGCCTTGAGCTGCTCTGCAAGTACTGTTGCCGTATCGATATGTGGCTGATAGTTAGACGGAACTTTGATCGTAAAGGTAAAACCATCCGGATATCCAGCTTCTGCCAGCAATTCTTTTGCTTTCTCTGTATCAGTCGTATATACATTATTAAGTTCTTCCATATAGTACTTGCCAAATGCAGGAAACATGCTGCTGGCAATAGGTGTGCCCTTGCCATCTGCCATAAAATCGATGATTTCCTGCTTATTGATGGCATAGCTTAATGCCTGTCTGACCTTTTCATTATTAAAAGGCTCTACTGCATTGTTCAAATACATGGCCTGTACCAGATTCATAGTTCCTTCCAGTATATCGAACTGATCACCAAGCTGTGCAGCCTGTGTCGTTGTAATACGTGCCATCATATCAATAGATCCACCCTGCAGGTTCATTACGATAGAATCTCCATCTGCAATTACCTTGAGTGTTACGTCTTCAATGTGTGCAGGTTCACCCCAGTACTCATCAAATTTCTTTAATACAACGTTCTCCTGTAAGGAACGTGATACGAACTTATATGGGCCCGTACCAACAGGATTTGTCTCCAGATCATCTACATCTGCCGGAACAATAGCCGCACTTACTGTAGATACAATCGCCAGAAAATCATCCTTCGGATCTGACAGGTTGATCACTACTGTCTGCTCATCAGGAGTCTCTACGCTTTCTATAATAGAAAACGCCGAAATCAATGGTTCTCCTGTTCCATTGCCGGCGCATTTTTCAATCGAATATTTTACGTCCTCAACTGTAACGGGGTTTCCATTATGGAATTTAATGCCATCTCTTAATGTGAAAGTATATGTCTTACCATCATCTGACACTGTATAACCACTTGCTACAGCAGGAATCAGATTGCCATCGCTGTCCGGCTTGTATAAGCCTTCATAGATATTGAACAATATCTCTTGTGTACCGGAACCCACTGCCTTATTGGGGTCAAGACTGTTCATGTCCTGTGGAATACCGATTGTGATCTGTGATGCTACATCCTTTGTCTCAGTTGCTACAGTCTCGCTGCCTGCTTCTGTTGCCGGTGTAGTTGCAACCTGTGAAGAGCCTTTCTCCTCCTTATCGCCTGCGCATCCGCCCAGTGCAATAGTCAGTGTAAGTAACATACTTACGAAAAGAAACTTATGTCCTCTCTTAGTCATGTTTTTACTCCTTTTCTTATTCTTCTATATTTAATTGTAAAAGCTGGTATGAGTACAGTCCTCAGTACTGTCTCTCCAACCTTATAGGATTGTATACAATTTTCTTTCAAAAAGCAAGATATTTTCTTAACAATCTTGTACTTTATCAGGAACAAGAAAAGATAGAATGCATTTTATTTGTTCAATACATTCTTGAGCTCGTCCATGAAAGTATTAATATCCTTAAATTCCCGATATACTGATGCGAACCTGACATACGCTACAGCATCGAGGTCTTTTAGTTTATTCATCACCAGTTCGCCAATGATCTGGCTTGGAATTTCTCTCTCCTCCATGCTGAAGATTTCCGTCTCTACTTCATCTACAAGCTGACTGATCTGTGCAGCACTAACAGGACGCTTATGGCATGCTCTGAGCACTCCGGCTTCAATCTTGGTCCGATCATAAGTCTCCCTGTTATTGTCCTTCTTTATAATGATCAAAGGAATGGTTTCTATCTTCTCATAAGTTGTAAATCGTTTATTGCATTCATCACATACCCTGCGTCGGCGAATGGAATTATTCTCTTCTGCAGGTCTGGAATCTATTACTCTTGTATTCTCATGGCCACAAAACGGACACTTCATACGCATACCTCCCCTTTAGTTAATTATAGTCTAAGTATAAAAGCTAACTACCGACAAGTCAACACTACATCAGATATCTACCAGAATAATATCCGGACCTATCTGTCGAATACAGCAGTAAGGAATTTCTATTACAGAATCATCGGTCAGGAATCCCCATAATCCTTTACACCCAGGCACCATAATTTTGTGTATGCATCCTTTACATTCATCAAATTCCATATCGCAAACGTGTCCCAGTCGTTTGCAGTCTTTGATACTGATTACTTCTTTCTTGCGAAATTCACAGAAACGCATGGAGATCACCCACTTATTACTTATATTTTTATTATATGCCCTCCACACAAAAATGCCCGCTCTGAACAGAACGGGCATCGCCATTATAATGTAATTTCTGTTGTATCTACAATTTCTCCTGCAGACTTACCAAGCAGGATCGCATAGGTACCTGCATCTACAACAAATGCCTTTTTCTCCTCATTATAATAGGAAAAAGCATCTGCATGAAGCTGTAACGTGATCTGTCTAGTCTTACCCGGTTCTAAGAATATTTTCTCAAATGCCTTCAACTCCTTAACAGCCTTTTTCACCTTAGGACATTTATCTGATACATAGATCTGCGCAAGTGCAGCCCCTGCTCTGTCTCCTACATTAGACACATGGAAGCTGACCTCTACTTCATTTGATCCTGTTACTCTGGCTGATAAACCTGCCATAACAAACTCCGTATAGGACAGTCCATAACCAAATGGAAATGCCGGTGCTACTTCATAAGTATCATAATAACGGTAGCCTACAAAAATATCTTCACCATAATGTACCTTGTCACCACCTGGGAATTCACCCAACACAACAGCAGGACAATCTTTCTCGCTGACAGGGAATGTTTCCGGTAAATGTCCTGAAGGATTTACCAGTCCAAATAATACCTCTGCCAGAGCATATCCACCTTCCATGCCCGCATACCAGCTATATACAAGAGAGGATGTCTGGTCAATCCATTCACTCATATCTACAGGTGAACCTGCTATCATTGTGACAATCATGTCAGGTCTTACCTTTAGAAGTTCACTGATCAGCTTATCCTGCTCATACGGGAGTTTCATAGAAGCCCTGTCCTGACCTTCTGTATCATAATCATGTGTCAGTCCTCCTACATAGATCACTGCATCTGCATCTTGGGCTGCTTCTATTGCTTCTTTCATATATTGACGGTTCTTTTCTGCCTGACGTGCTTTTTTTGCAGCTTCTTTTTCTTTTACACTAGGCTTTGGAGATGCATCCTGCTTATCCTGTTCCAGGCTGTCTGCCTGTCCATTACCGCTCTCTTCCGTATTTGCCCAGATATTTCCAATATCCTCATTGCAATATCCCGGCAAATAGGTAATCTGTGTATTTCCACCCAATACCATATGTAATCCAAGAAGTGGTGTAATTTCATATAATGCTTTAATTTCTGCACTTCCGCCCCCCGGTGCATGCATTCTGTTCGCATTTTCACCAATGACCAGAAGTTTCCTGATCTTCTTTGCATCTAACGGAAGCTGATTCTTCGCATTCTTCAATAACACAACTGATTCTTCTGCTGTACGGCGCAATGCTTCTTTATCACGATAATCGTTATATGTACCTGCTTTTCTCTCGCCATCCAGCATATGCAGTTCATTCATGACGTGCAGAATATGGCGCACTTTTTCATCAACTTTTTCTATGGGAAGTTCGCCCTTATCTAATGCTTTCTTCAAAGGATCAGCCATATAATATTCATTAAAATTATCTGTAACGGACATCTCCATATCCAGTCCATTCATAACAGCTTCTTCCGTAGAATGTACACCGCCCCAGTCAGATACAAGGATTCCTTCAAATCCCCATTCCTTACGCAGAATTTCATTTAACAGATAATCATTATGGCAACAGTGTGTTCCTCGGAACTTGTTATAAGATCCCATTACACCTTTGGCTTTGCCCTTCTTTACCGCTGCTTCAAAACCGGGCAGATAAATCTCACGTAATGCTCTCTCACTGACTTCTACATCTACATCCAGTCTCCTGGTTTCCTGATTATTCAATGCAAAATGCTTTACGCAGGAAGAAACATCATTTTCTTCGATACCTTCTACCAAAGGCACTACCATCTGGGATGTCAGATATGGATCTTCACCCATATATTCAAAGCTTCTGCCACAAAGGGGTGATCGCATAATATTAATGCCCGGCGCCAGGATCATATCTTTACCTCTGCCTCTTGCCTCTTTGCCAAGTACCTGACCGGTCTTGCGTGCAAGTTCTGTATTCCATGTTGCCACCAGTGCTGTATTACATGGCAGGTAGGAAACATAATCATACGACTGTCCGATCTCATTCCAGTTATCCGGGTAAAAATCTTTACGCACACCTCTTGGTCCATCTGATGTTACAAACGGAGGTATTCCTAATCTTTCTACTCCCTTTGTTGCAAAAAGTTCATTACCATGTATCATGCCCAGCTTCTCATCTGTCGTAAGCTGTGCCAATAATTCTTCTAATTGTTCGTTCGTCATATCCCTCATACCTTTCCATCTCTCATACTTGTATAACTCACAGCACATTCCCCATATCCCCAGTGCTGAGCAGTTATATTATTCTAACAATATCATTTTCTATTTCATAGTACAGATAATGCCATAAATTGTAATTTTCTATTCTGACAAAAGAAAAAACAGGCTAAACCTGTTTCTTCTTTCTGTATATCCTTATTATGATGTCTGCGATCAATGCTCCTGCAAACATTAAAATGCCAAGTAACTGGGATACTGCAATCTGCGTTCCCGGAATCAACAATCTGTCTGTACGGATTCCTTCTATGATAAATCTTCCGATTCCATAACCACCCAGATACATCAGACACATTTGTCCATCATATTTCTTATGCCTCCGGAATACATACATAATGATCAAAAGTGCCAGATTCCATACTCCTTCATATAAAAAAGTAGGATGAACCTGAATAAAATTCACATTTCCCATTGCTGCCATTCCATCCAGATGGGTCTGTTTGATATCACTTGCACGTACAGCATCTACAGGAAGTCTCATTGCAAATACGGAATCTGTATAACCACCGAATACTTCACGATTGAAGAAATTGCCCCAGCGACCGATGATCTGTCCCAGAACCAGTCCGAACACAGCACAGTCACCGATTTTGAAAGGATTCAATTTCTTAATGTGGCTATATATGAACAACGTTGCAAAGCCACCGATCACTCCACCATAGATTGCCAGTCCACCCTGTCTGGTATTGAAGATACTAAGCAGATTATCCTTGTACTGATCCCATGAAAAGGCAACATAGTAAAGTCTCGCGCCAATGATCGCAAAAATAACTGCATAAATAGCAAAATCCCATATAACATCCGGATTCATCTGTTCCTTCTTTGCAATGTGCGCTGCAAGAAGAATACCAAGCAACATACCAATTCCTATGACAACACCGTAAAGTGCGATTGTAAAACCAAATATCGTAAAACTCTTTGGTACATTCTCTAAATAAATTCCCAAGTGAGGAAAAGCAATATCTTTTGTTCCCATAATATCAGGCATATCGGTATCTCCTATTATACGTTAAATCTGAACAGAATAACATCTCCGTCTTTTACAACGTAGTCCTTACCTTCAAGTCCTACAACGCCCTTTTCTCTGGCTGCTGCAAGGGAACCATTCTCCAGAAGATCCTTGTAGTTTACTACCTCTGCACGAATAAATCCACGTTCAAAATCCGTATGGATCTTACCTGCTGCCTGAGGAGCCTTGGTACCTGCTTTGATCGTCCATGCACGACACTCATCCTCTCCTGCTGTCAGGAAACTGATCAGTCCTAACAGATGATAACTTGCTGCGATCAGTTTATCCAGACCTGATTCTTTTAATCCAAGATCCTCAAGGAACATGGACTTCTCATCATCATCCAGTTCAGCGATCTCCTCTTCGATCTGTGCACAGATCACAAATACTTCACAGCCCTCTTTTGCTGCATATTCTCTGACAGCTTTTACACCTTCATTGTTTGCTCCATCATCAGCCAGATCATCTTCTGAAACATTAGCAGCAAAAATGACAGGTTTGTCAGTTAATAAATTATAACCTTTTCTCCATAAAATCTCGTCTTCATCTTCTGTTACGAAGCTCTTGGCCAGATTGCCTGCTTCCAGATGTTCTTTTAAGCGTTCTGCCAAAGCCAGCTCTTTTGCCTGTGATTTATCATTCTTCGCACCCCGGCTTACTTTTGCAATACGTCTCTCCAGTATCTCAATATCAGAGAAGATCAGTTCCAGATTGATCGTCTCAATATCTCTGGTCGGATCAATGCTTCCGTCTACGTGTACGATATTGCTGTTCTCGAAGCATCTTACTACATGTACAATAGCATCTACTTCACGAATATTGGCAAGAAACTGGTTTCCAAGACCTTCGCCCTTAGATGCGCCTTTTACCAGACCTGCGATATCTACGAATTCAATTACTGCCGGAGTTACCTTCTTGGTATGATACAGTTCTCCAAGAAGTTTGATCCTCTCATCAGGTACTGTAACAACACCTACATTGGGATCAATTGTACAGAATGGGTAATTTGCCGATTCTGCACCTGCTTTTGTCAATGAATTAAATAAAGTACTTTTTCCTACATTAGGTAAGCCTACGATTCCTAACTGCATATCTATATATCCTCCTTAAATCACTTTGCGTTTTTTCTACATTTTAGCTAAAAATGCCTTGGTCTTTTCTGCAATGTTGCCCTTAAATACTGCAGAACCGGCTACAATAACATCAGCACCTGCCTCAAGGTTCATTGTCAGATTATCAAGATTTACACCGCCATCAATCTGAAGCTTCACATCCAGTCCTCTGTCCGTGATAGTCTGTCTGAGAATACGGATCTTATCTGTACATTCATCAATGTATTTCTGTCCACCAAATCCCGGATGTACAGTCATGATAAGCGCCATATCCAACTTGTCAAGATAAGGATAAAGTTTCTCTACCGGCGTTTCAGGATTTACTGCCAGACCTGCTTTTGCTCCCAACTCCCTGATCCGCAGTAAAGTCTCCTCTACACAGTCACATGCCTCTTCATGGATCGTCACTCCATCAGCTCCACAGCGGATAAATTCTTCCACATAACGCTCCGGTTTCGTTACCATCATATGTACATCCATGAACATACCTGTTCTTGGTCTGACACAACTGATGATTGGCATTCCAAAGGATATTGAAGGTACGAAAATTCCATCCATAACATCTACATGCAGATACTGTGCTCCTGCTTTCTCAATTTCTTCTATCTGCTTTCCCAATTCGCAGAAATCAGCAGACAGGATAGATGGCGCCAAAATATTCATTTAATACTTCCTCTTTTCTTTTTCTTTCAGTTCCTCATAAAAGGCAACGTAGTTATCATAACGCACCTGACTGATTTTGCCAAGTTCTAATGCATCTTTTACACCACACACAGGCTCATGGATATGTGCACAGGTAAGAAATTTACATTTTTCTCCATAAGGAGTGAACTCAGGATAGTAATTCTTAAGTTCATCCTTCTCCATATCGAACAGTGACAAAGAGCTGAATCCCGGGGTATCCATAATATACGTTCGGTCAGAAATGCTGATCAGTTCCGAATGTCTGGTTGTATGTTTACCACGCTCTATCTTCTCACTGATCGCACCTGTCTCCATTGTCTTATTCTTCTGCAGACAGTTAATGATAGATGATTTTCCAACACCACTCGGTCCCGCAACTGCAGTTGTCTTATCTTTTAATACTGCAGCAATTTCTTCCATGCCCTCTTTCTTCATTGCACTGGCAAACAATACGGTACAGCCGCTGTTCTCGTAAATGTTTCTGATCGCCGCCCGTTCTTCTTTCGATGCAATATCACGCTTATTAAAGCAGATGATGCATTCAAGTCCCTGTCTTCGCATCATGATCAGAAATCTGTCTAACAGGTTATAATTGGGTTCAGGCTTCGACACTGCAAAGATCACCAACGCCTGATCTATATTAGCCACTGCCGGACGGATCAGGGAATTCCTGCGTGGCAGGATTGAAATAATATTTCCCTTGTAGTTGGCAGCATCCGTAATCTCTATTTCCACATCATCCCCTACCAGAGGTTTGATGTTGTCCTTTCGGAATATACCTTTTGCCTTACACTCATAGACTCCCCTGCCACTGACATGTACATAATAGAAGCCTGCTATTCCTTTTACTATCTTACCCTGCATATTTTAATCCTTACTGAATGTCACATTCTGCTGCGTCTGTGCCAACGCCTGATTTACCTGTGTCGTCTGATTTCCATCAGAATCCGTAACGATTTCTTCCACACTCTTTAGATATGAGATCGTCACGATTCCATATGCAGAAGAACTGGTAAATCCACTCAGATTAATAGAAACAGGAAAAGATGTTACATTTTGGGAATACCACAATTGCGTTGCACCATCTGCAGTCGTAAGAATGACCTCTGCATTACCGCCAATGTAATCACTGGGTGCCTGAATACTCAGATTACAGCTATAAGTAGCCGTTTCACTGCCAATGCTCACCTTAAGATCAACGATCGTTCCCTGTCCCACACTGGTTCCTGATGAATAACTCTGATAACAGATCTGTCCTGCAGGATACTCTGAACTATAGGAATCTTCCACATTTCCTACGACCAGGCCAGACTCTTCAAGCATACTGGTTGCTGCTTCCTGACTCTTGCCAAGGACATCCGGCATACGAACTTCTACCTCTTCACTTCCCTTACTGATCACAATTGTGATCTCTGAACCCAGTGCAGCAATAGAATCTCCTTCGGGAGACTGGGATATAATTGTTCCCTTGGCATACTCTGTTGAATATGCATCACTTTTAGTCACAGTAAATCCTTCTTTGGTCAGTTTGGCTGTACCCTCTGCCTCTGACATTCCTACCGTCTGTGGAACATTGATACCATTGGCTCCGGCACTGACAGTCAGTACGATTGTTGTATTCTTGATGATCTGATCGCCTGCAAGTACAGCGGTTCCATCCTCAAGCGCAGCCGAAATTACCATATTTTTGGCGTATTCTGTAGACTCAACATATTGCGTCTTGCTTCCCAGATTCACATCCTGAAGAGCCTTCTTCACGTCATCCACGCTGACGTTTACAAATTCAGGCATTACACTGCGTTCTGCACTTTCATTCTGTGAAGACTGCTGCCCTTTATTCCCTACTGAAGAAAAGATACCTGCAGCCTGCCCTGCAAAATATAACAGGATACAACCAATTACCACTGCTGCAATAATCGTAAGAATAGTAGTTACTTTCTCTGTTGTGGGATTATAGTCATACTCATCTGTCTTGTCATCAAAAGAAACATCCTGTGTATAATCGATATTTCTTACATTCTGACGATTCACACCACTATTGCTGTATTCTGCATAACCATCATTTTTTGTTTTAGCCTTCTTTTTCTTAACAGTTGCCTTTTTAACAGGCTTCTGCCCCGTCTTTTTATGATTTTTCTTCCCGACCTGAGACTTTCCTGTCCCCTGATTCTGTGATGTATGCGATGGCTTTCTGTTTCCTGCATTCTTAGAAGGACTCTGGGCTGTACCATTCTGAACAGCGGGCTTCTTTCTTGCGATCTCCTGAAGTTCTTCTTCCTCCGCATAAACTTCTCTTCCGGGCTGTGTATCCTGTTTTACCGATACTCTCTGCTGCGGTATTTCGCCTGTCTTTTCTCTTTCTGATACCGCCTGTGGTGTATTTCTATTACGTATATCTGTTACGATCCGTGTCTTGCCTGCTTCTCCTGTATCAATTTCAACAAAAGGTTCATCAGGTGTGATCAGAGAACGCTTCAGATCACGTATCATATCTCCCATATTCTGATATCTTCTGTCCGGGCTCTTCTGTGTACACTTTAGTACAATCCGTTCTACACTGACAGGAATCTCTGGAACAAATTCCCTGGGAGATGGCATCTCATCCTGTATCTGTTTGATTGCAATCGCCACTGTCGTATCCCCATTAAAAGGCACACGACCTGTCAGCATTTCAAACAGAGTAATACCTAAAGAATAAATATCACTCTTCTCATCAGAGAATCCACCTCTTGCCTGTTCAGGAGAAGTATAGTGGACAGACCCCATGACATTGGAAGTAATGGTATTGCTTGAAGCTGCCTTGGCAATACCGAAATCCGTTACCTTAACCTTACCTTCCTTTGAGATGATAATATTCTGTGGTTTGATATCCCTGTGAATAATATGGTTATTATGAGCTGCCTCAATCCCCATTGCCACCTGTATTGCAATACTGATGGCTTCTTTCGTAGACAGTCTTGATTTCTTCTCAATATATTTTTTGAGTGTGATGCCTTCTACCAGCTCCATTACAATATAATGAATACTGTCTTCCTCACCAACATCATATACATTAACAATATTGGGATGCATCAACCCTGCTGCCGCCTGTGCTTCTACTCTGAATTTGGATACAAAGTTCTTATTTTCAGCAAATTCCTGTTTTAATACTTTAATCGCTACATAACGATTGAGTTTGATATCTTTTGCCTTATATACATCTGACATTCCGCCTGTACCGATCTTCTCCAAGATCTCATAGCGGTCTGCTATCAGCATTCCTAACTTAATCATTCCTGCCCTCCAAACGGTTCTACCAGAACCACTGCAATATTATCACGTCCACCATTTTCATTGGCGGCAGCAATCAATGCCTTCGCTGCCAGTTCCAGATTCTCATACTCTTTTATGATCGCATGTATCTCTTCATCTCTGAGCATATTGGTCAGTCCATCTGAACATAACAGTAATTTATCTCCTTTTGAAAGGGCTACTCTGTAAAAATCCGCGGTAACATTTTCCTTAACCCCTACCGCTCTGGTAATAATGTTCTTATCCGGGTGATTCCGGGCTGTTTCTCTGTCAATACCGCCTAAATGAATCATCTCTTCTACAAGAGAATGATCACGGGTGATCTGTGTAATAGACTCGTTCACCAGATATAATCTGCTGTCTCCTATATTGGCAACAACCGCCATTTCATCCATACAGGTTGCCACAACCAGTGTCGTTCCCATTCCACTCAGACTTTTATCCTCTATAGAACGCCTGTATATGTACGAATTTGCTTCTGCGATTGCCTCACTGATCGCATCTTCTTTGCTCAATTGTGCATCCAGACCACTGATTACCTCTACAAATCTGTCTACAGTATGCATGGAAGCATAATCACCTGCTTTATGTCCTCCCATTCCATCCGCAACAATAAAAAGATTGGGCAGCGCACCGATTGGCTGTCCGGAGGTATAGATGTAATCTTCGTTCAGTTCCCTCTTTCTCCCTATATCAGTTATCGCATAAAACTTCAACGGGTTCTCCTCCAATCCTCTTCATAAAAGCTAGTATTTTACAAGCTAACATAATATCACATAAACCACAAAAGGGCAAGTATGCCATTCTTTCATCTTATTCCTGCTGCATCTTTCTTCTGCGTAACTGTCCACACGCACCATCAATATCTCTTCCCATTTCACGGCGTACCGTTGCATTGATATGTCTTCTGGTCAGCTTATTCTGGAAATTAAGTACAGCACTGCGTTCCGATTCAACGTAATCTCTCTCTTTGATAGGATTTACCGGGATCAGATTCACATGACAATTGATATCTTTGACCAGATCACTCAGATTCTCAGCATCCTCATCCGTATCGTTGACTCCGCCAACCAGACTGTATTCAAAGGTAACTCTTCTGCCCGTCTTGTCAAAATAATAGCGACATGCATCAATAACTTCATGAATATCATATTTATTCGCTATTGGCATAAGTTCCTGTCTTTTCTCCTGTGTAGAGCCATGCAGACTGAGTGCAAGCGTGATCTGTAGCTGTTCATCTGCCAGACGGCGCATATTTTCCACGATACCACAAGTAGATACCGTAATATTTCTCTGGCTGATATTAAGGCCATTCTCATCTGATAACATTCTGATGAACTGAAGCAGATTATCATAATTATCCATCGGTTCCCCGGTTCCCATAACTACAACATTCGATACACGCTCTCCCGTACTTCTGGCAATCGCATAGATCTGATCAAGCATTTCTCCCGGAAGCAGGGAACGTTCCAGTCCATCCAGTGTAGAAGCACAGAAACGACACCCCATACGACACCCCACCTGAGAAGAGATACATACGGAATTACCATGATGATACTGCATCCATACACTCTCTACCAGATTTCCATCTGCCAGTTCAAACAGAAATTTCTTCGTTCCATCAATGGCAGAAGTCTGTACCATGACCTCTTTCAGGGAAGTATATTCATAGTTTTCCCTGCATTTGGCAATCAGGCTCTTGGGAATGTTTGTCATTTCATCATAATCCCTTGCCAGTTTCACATGCATCCACTCATAAAGCTGCTTTGCGCGAAAAGGCTTCTCGCCTAGAGCAGACATTTCTTCCTTTAATTGTGGTAATGTTAATGACTTAATATCTTTCATTGGATCTATTACTCCTGTTTTTCAAACACACTAATGAAGAAACCATCTGTATCCCATACACCCGGCATCAGTTGTAAGTATCCCTTTTGAGTCGTTTGTGTATGTACCGTTTCCGGTAATGTCAGGTTTAATGACACGGGTGTCATTTTGAGTGTATCACGAATCCATGCTGCATGGTTTTCATTCTCTGCCTGATTGATGGTACAGGTACTGAATAAAAGTCTGCCACCTTTCTTCACGTAGGAGGCTGCTACTTTCAATATCTTTTCCTGTAGTTTCACGATTTCATCTATAGCCTGCTGATTCATTTTATATTTAATATCACGTTTTCTGCCAATTACACCGAGTCCTGAACATGGAACATCTGCAATTACAACGTCAGCCTGTTCCACTAAACGTTCGTCTGTCTGTAAAGCATCCCATGCAACTGCTCTGGCATTCTCTAAATGACATCTGTCAAAGTTATCCTGCATCAATGACACTTTATACTCCGAAATATCTCTTGCCTCCAGTTCATAGGGAATCTCAGCCTGCTCCAGTTTATCTGCTGCCAACATGGATTTGCCCCCCGGAGCTGCACAAATGTCCAGTATCTTAATCTTCTTATCCGGCTTCATCTTATCCAGGCCTAATGCCTCCACTGCAAGCATGGAGCTGATATCCTGAATTACAAATGTCCCCTCTTCAAAACCTGCAAGTTGTGTCAGATCATCTGTCTTTTCAATGGTATATGCATAGGGAAGATATGGATGTTTCGTTAATGTACCGCCCTGTCTGGCAAGGTCAGAACGCAGTGCCTCTATAAGTTTCATATCTTCTGTTCTCATTCTGACTGTAACAGGTCTTTCCTTTAAAAGCCCCTTTAGAATTGTGACAGTTGTGTCATCCCCAAGTTGTTGCAGCCAAAGTTCCACGATCCATTCCGGCATAGAATATGTTACGGAAAGATATTTCACATATTCTGTCTTTTCATCCGGATAAGGGATTTCATCCTTATTTCTGGCAACAGTTCTCAAAACGCCATTTACAAAACCTTTCAAAGTGGAAAAGCCCTTTGCCTGCGCCAGTTTGACCGATTCATTACATGCTGCTGAATCAGGTACGGAATCCATGTATAATATCTGATATACACCCATACGCATGATCGTACGAATGACCGGTTTCATTTTATTTACTTTTACTTTTGAATAACAGTCGATACAGTAGTCAAGCTCTATCATTCTCTCCAATGTACCCTCAAAAAGGCGTTTCATGAACGCCTTTTCCTGTGTCGAGAGATAATTGTACTTATTCTGTACATCTCTGATTACCTTATGACTGTATTCTCCGCCTTCTTTTTTTGTGACCGTAAGCAGCATCTCAAGGACTAACTGACGGACATTCTTCTCCTGCTGCACTTTAATCATTTCTCCTTCTGCCGCCACCAAACAGCATGATCAATCTCAGTAACTGTAAAATTGATGCTGCCGCTGCTGCAACATAAGTAAGAGCGGCTGCACGCAATACCTTAGCACTCTGATCTTTCTCGCTGCCTGATAGAATGCCGTACTGTTCCAGACACACCAGAGCCCTGCTGGACGCATTGAATTCCACAGGTAATGTGACGATTTGAAACAGAACCGCCAGTGCAAATACCCAGATACCAATCTGTACCAATACATAATTATATCCAAATAAAAGTCCTAACAAAATGATCGGGACACCTGCCTTGGAGCCAAAATTAGCTGCCGGAACCAGAAGAGTCCTAATCCTAAGGGGGCGATATTCCTCATGATGCTGAATAACATGCCCACATTCATGCGCAGCAACTCCAAGGGCTGCAACAGACGTGGAATCATATACACTGTCAGATAATTTTACGACTTTTGTTCTGGGATCATAATGATCTGTAAGTTCACCTCTGACACGCGCCACAC
>CAYRAW010000051.1:0-14771 GCA_964422225.1 uncultured Roseburia sp. | reverse complement strand
TACCATACAGGAAATATATTATGTCTTTTTTACAAAGTATTTATTTTCATAAAAAACCGCAAGAACAAGGATATCATCAAATGCTTCTCCTTTTCCTGCGGTTGTCATAGTCTAACAGCTTTTATTCATATTTTTTACCTTTTGTGAATCCTCTGCCGCGAACTTCCTTAACCTGACCTATCACAATAAAAGCATCCGGGTCAACTTCCTGTACCATCTCATTAATTGCAAATAGTTCTCTCTGGTTTACCACGGTGAGAATCGTATACATTTCTTTGCGTGTATATCCCCCTTCTATTTCATATAATGTAGTACCTCTGTCAAATTCTTTGGCTATTCTGTGATTAATTTCCTGATATTTTTCACTGATAATTTTTATTTGTACTTTACTTTTTCCTGCTACGAGAAGTTTCTCCAGCGTATAGGAATATATGCATACCAGTAAAATTCCATATAATACCTGTTGTCTGTCTGATATGCTCATTTGTAATAACAGTATCAGAACATCAAATCCATATAGCATTCCCGCTACCGATAATCCTGTCTTTTTATTGATCACAAGCGGTGGAATATCCATACCACCGGTAGAAGCTCCTGCCTGAATGACCAGCCCGATTCCCGCCCCTATCAGCAGACCTGCAAAAACAGTACACAACATAGGATCTGTTGTCAGTACTCCGACTTTCTCTGAGACAATCTCTCCAATTTTTAGAAAAAGCGGGTATACAAATGTACTTACAAGTGTTGTCATCGCAAATTTTTTGCCAAGCACTACGGCTCCCAGCACAAACATGGCTATATTAAAAACTGTGACAAATGTACTGATCGCCAATCCTGTGTAGTGCTGAACAAATATTGCAATTCCTGTAGTCCCCCCCGTAATCAATCCTACAGGAAGGATAAAAAAGGCAACTGCCAGAGAGTATAACAAATTCCCAAGCAGAATAATGCCCAAATTATATACTTTTTTCTTCATAATCTATACGCCTTTATACATTTAAAATTTCTATCTGACACATCTTCATTGCTTCCAATGCATTCTGGTGGCTCTGCACTGTTACCCCCGCACAGCAGGATGCATCCACGCATATATGTACTTCCGGCATGTATGCTTTTAACAAAAGCGCATTACTGATAACACAGATATCTGTGCACAGACCAATTAAAGTAATCGATTCTGCATCATTGCGTGAAGCTATGTATTCACCAAGCTGCCTGCTTCCAAAAGTAGGTTTGTTGATTGGTTCGCTCTTGCACAAATTTTTGATCGCAGGCGCAAGTTCCCAGCCTTTTGTGCCTTCTATACAATGAGGCACCGGAAGATTATGTCCCTCCTGCGTGTCCATATAATTCTCGTGATGTGTATCTCTTGTATAAATGACTTCACCATCAAATCCTTCTATCTTTGCCACAACTGCCGGAACAATTCCTATTGCCTCCTGCGTACCAAGACTTCCATCTATAAAATCATTCTGCATATCTACTACAACTAAATAATTCATACTAATTCACCATGCCTTTCTAAAAATAATCTGATATATATGGTACCTGCTGTTCTATTGCATCTTCCAGCATATCGATCACTGCACCACTGGCATGCAGTCTGCCTATCTTAGCCAGATAATCTGGTCTTTTATATCCCATGAGCATTGTAGTCATGGTCTGAATACTGATCGTATCTTCACATTTTTCCGTAATTCTAGTCACTTCTCCATGTCCATCATGAGAAATCTCCAACATGAAAGTTCCCTGATTACACTCCATAATAGGATCTGTCAGTGTAAACTTCCATTCTCTGTCCGTAATATCCGGTTTAAAGGGATATCGTGCTATAAATTGAGAAAAATCCACAATTCTTCCCATATAATAAGGCGATATCACTTCTTTTATACTCGCATCTTCTAATAGAAATGCCAGAGGTTCGTCCGTATATGTATCACCTTCGACCTGATCTATCATAGAAAAGTGGGCTGATACAAAGTTCCATAGCCCCGTTCTTGCTTCCTCATCATTGAAAATCATATCTTTAATATGAAATATTTCGTTTTCAATCCAGTATATAATATATCCATCCGGTTCATCTTTTTCATTATAATAGATTGCCGCCATGATGTCATCTGAGTCCCACAACCAGTATTCATTCCACGCAAGTTCATCTCGTATAATGGCACCATGAGTATGAGCTGCATAGCGGTCATATGTCTTTTTCAGTTCTACACTGTCTGTTTTTACCCTGCGTACATCTCCTGATACCTGACGGTTCTTAGGCAATTGATAATCTTTGATTTCATAGGATATTTTATCAGAGATCAGCTCCCAGCCCTTTCGCCTGTAATAGGGAATCGAATACGGATACAGATAACAGATATACTGTCCTTTCTTACGCATTTCCTTCAATGCCTGTTCCAAAAGTTTATGCATCAGTCCCATATTAGAATATTCCGGGTATGTCCCAACTCCTGTCAATCCACCCATAGAATATGTTTTTCCAAATATTTGCACATGCATAGGATAAATTGCCACCTGTGATACTAAATTATCATCATCAAACCAGCCAATGACATCTGCTTTCTCCATAGTAGGAAACTTAGCTCTGATTATTTCTTTCTCCTGCCATCCTATAGAACTCAGTTCGTGTTCCGTTACCTGAAAAACATATCTCAGCAATGCATTATACTGTTCCATATACTCGCTGCCGACTGCACGCATTTTAAGATTCTTTTTATTCATTTCTTACTACTGTTCTCCTTAATCATAATGTAGCATTATGCATCACGTCTCACTTAGTATAATAACAAGACTGGACTTATTATATCAGTTTTTTATTTTAATTACCATTCCTTTTCCAATTCAGTGACCTAACATATTTTCTATAAATATACCATAACCACTTGTGGCATCATTTACCAGAACATGTGTGACCGCGCCTATGATCTTTTGATTTTGAATAATGGGTGCTCCACTCATTCCCTGTACAATTCCCCCCGTCAATGATAATAGTTCCTCATCTGTCACGGTAATGGCAATTTGCCGGTTCAGATTTTCACTGTTAGGAGACAGTCTGGTTATCTGAATGTCATAATATTTGGATTCGCCGTCGATATTACATAAGATCTGTGCTGCTCCCAGTTCTACTTCCTGTTTTAATCCTACAGGTAATGCCTGTCCAAAATCCTGTGCAGCAATGGACTCTGATACAATTCCATAGATTCCGACTTCCGTATTATCCATGATCACCCCTGACACCTGATCCGGCTGATATTCTATCACTCCTGTCAGTTCACCCGGATTGCCCCGCTCTCCTCTTCTAATAGCCACTATTTCTGTGTGATAAAGCAATCCGCTTCCCAACTGGAGCAGCTCCCCGGTATCTGTATCATTAATCCCATGTCCCAATGCCCCAAAATGTTGATTTTGATCCAGAAAAGTCATTGTACCGATCCCCTGTGCACTGTCCCGAAGCCATGCACCTATTTTGTACACACCATTTTCATCCTGTTTGGGACTTATTCTGACTTGAATGATTTCATCATTTCTGGATACCTGCATGATAACATCATTTCCATTTCCATTTTCTATATATTCTTTGATCTGTTTTTTGCCGTTTACTGCTACTCCATCCATCGCAAGCAAATAGTCTCCCGCCTGCAGTTTGTATTGTGAAGGTGCACTGGTCTGTCCGTCTACACTTTGGAAGCTGCCTGTATCTATAACCAGAACTCCCTGCGTTCTCATATAAATCCCGATTGGCTGTCCAACAGGCGTCAATTTATTATTTTCTATTACTTCTATATCTATATTCTTCAGTGGTAATATTCCAAAAAGCTTCAGTTCCATCTGGCAGGAATCCAAATCATCTCCAGCCACGATCGTAAGTGGCTGATTAAGTGCAATTACCTTTGTTGAATCGACATCCAAAACCCCTGATGCCGGGATGCGAAGGTCTATTTCCTGACTTGTTCCAGCTTTTATACGAATCGTATTCGGTACTTTTTGATCATAATAACCGTACGATGCCCACAAGAACATGCCTAGAGCAAATCCGAAAAAAATATATAAAAATACAACATAATGTCGTTTTCTGTTCTGCAATGACTTCATAACTTCTCACTACCTTTTATAAATTTCAATATGTAGTATATGGATTTTTATAAAAAATACTTATGTCAAAATCTGTTATTGTTGTCAGACAATTGTTATGTTATAATTATTGTGTTCAGTTTTTATGTTATATTAGCAGAAAGGATGTTATGATATGTACAATGATAGAATAACTGCTCTTCCTTCCCAAAAAAATTTCGAGGATTTTGCATCAAAGATGTGGTTTTCATCAGCAGATAGCAGATTCGCTGTACTTTCGCTCTATATCAGCATTGAAAATATCATGACTGATCCTATTCTGACCATGTTCATTCAAAAAGTAATAAGAACCCATGATTACATGTTATCTGCCTGCTGTACAGAACCATTTTCTTTCTATGTATTATTGGATTTGGAATTAGTTGGTCAAAACCAGATACTATCTGTTATCAAAAGGGATCTTCAGGATTTTTACATATATGTTCACAAGGTTCACCCAAGCCAAAATTTCAGGCTATATGGCGGAATCTGTATTCTTTCCTCATATGTCCCTGATATAAACAAAGCTATGGCATATGCACTTCTTGCAGAAAACAAAATGAAAGAATCTAACCTCTCCAGTGAAATTTCCGTTGGATTTTACCGTGAATCATTAGGAAATAATCAGCAAGAGAATCGTATTCTTCCTTTATTTGAAAATCTGATGTTAAATCATCATCTTGTTACTTATTTACAGCCCAAATTTAAATTAGACTGCTCTACACCTGTTGGTGCAGAAGTGTTGGTCCGTATCATGGATGTAAAAGGGCATCTGATGAAACCTGATGATTTTCTCCCAGTTCTTCAAAAATATCATATGACCCATCAACTTGATCTTATGGTAATAGAAAGAATTCTGAAATTATTATATAAATGGAAACAAGAAGGATTTACTCCACTCCCTGTCAGTATAAATCTGGCGCAGGGGGATTTTATATCAGAAGATTTTATACAGATTTTTGCAGATATAGCAGCAAAATATGAATCCATTATACACTATCTGGAATTTGAAATTGCATCTGATGATTTCTATTCCAATATTGACTATATGGAATCTGTTATCAAAGAACTGCATCAGATAGGCTGTCGGATAAGTCTGGACAGTTTTGGTGGAGATGGATTACCCCTTAGTGCTTTGGAAATTTCTTCTGTAGATATGGTCAAATTCCATCGTAATTTCCTGCATATTGGCATGAAAAATCCAAAGAACCTGCAAATTATAAAGAAAATGTCTGAAATGTTTACAGAGTGTGACATTCCTGTTCTATGTGAAGGCATCGAAAATGAAATGGAAGAAAATTTCATACGTCAATGCAATATTTCCTATGTACAGGGGTTCTATTATGGTCGTCCTGTTCCTTGGGATATATTTCAAAAAAAATATATGGTACCGCAATCAGTGACTATTTCTTCATAATCAAAAAAGGAAGCGCTATGCCTCCTTTTTTGATGCTGCTGTTTTTAACAATTCTTTTGCATTCTCTCTGACTGCATCTGTTATTGTTTCTCCGCCAAGCATTCTCGCCAATTCTTCCACTACCTCATCAGGATTTAATCTGGTAATTCCTGTTACAGTTTTCTTATCTACTGCACGCTTGGCAATACTGTAATGTGCATCTGCCATAGCCGCGATCTGTGGTAAATGCGTGATACATATAATCTGATGGCTTCTGGAAAGAACTCCAAGTTTCTCCGATACTTTCCATGCAGTTTTACCACTGATTCCAGTATCTATTTCATCAAAGATCATCGTTGGAATCCTGTCTCTTGAAGCTAATACTGTCTTGATCGCAAGCATGATACGGGATAATTCGCCTCCACTGGCAACATTGCCAAGACTCTTCATAGGCTCTCCCGGATTCGTAGAAATCATGAATTCGACATCATCCGAGCCATTGGCTGTATATTCAGCTTTATGGCGAACCTGTATTTCAAAGTCAACTTCCAGAAAATTAAGATCTGTCAAGGCTTTGATCATGTCTTTAGATAATTTCTTCGCTTCTTTCTTCCGAATATCCGATACACTCTGGCTGAGTTTTTCCAGTTCGTCCTGAACTTTGTTAAGTTTTTGACGCACTTGTTCTCTGTAGGCATCCATATTCTGCAGTTTTTCCATACGCTCTGCCTGCTGCTGCTGATATTCCAGTACTGCCTCTATTGTGCCACCATATTTTAATTTTAGATGGTTAAGCAGATTTAGCCTTTCCTGTGTTTGTGCAAAAACCTCACTGTCAAATTCCATATCTGACAGATACTCTGCTATATTTCTGTTAAAGTCGTTTAGCAGTCCGTCTATATGCTCAAGTTCCAACGCCAGACCTTTCACATTCTCGTCATATTCTTCAATAGAATGTAACTCCCTTACAGCTCTGCCTACTGCATCTGCTGCCGGCTGGTCCTCACTGCCTCCAGTAAGCTGGTACGCCTTTGAAGCTGCCTCAACAATCTGTCTGCTGTTAGACATTCTGCGAAATTGTGCCTCAAGTTCGTCATCTTCTCCTACGTTCAACCCTGCTTCCTGTATTTCTGTATATTCAAATTCTGCCAGTGAAAGTTCCTTGGCACGGACACCTTCATCTATACCAGTTGCCTCTAATTCTTTTCCAAGTGCTGCATATTCATGATACTTTTCTTTCAGTTTGCCCTTTAATACAGCAAGTTCTTCTCCTGCAAAAGAATCCAGAATATCCATATGGTTTTTCTTATATAAAAGAGACTGATGCTCATGCTGACCATGAATGTCTATCAACAGTTCCGACAATTCCTTTAATTGTCTGGTGGTGGCAGTCTCTCCACCTATCTTGCAAATGCTTCGTGTTGGCTGTATTTTTCTCTGAATGATTATGATCCCATCTTCCTCAACGGGAATATCAAGTGCCTGGATCTGAGCCAGCAGTTCCTTGTCCGTTATCTGAAATACCAGCTCTACCAAAGCATATTCTGCTCCATTGCGAATCATATCCTTATCCGCTCTGGCTCCCAATGCAAGATTAATAGAGCCGATAATAATTGACTTACCCGCTCCTGTTTCACCACTTAAAATATTCAATCCTTCTGTAAAGTTTACCTCTGTCTCCTGTATCAGAGCCAGATTCTTCACATGTAAGCTAATCAGCATTCATTCCACCATATCTTTCTGTGAACTTAAGACCTCGCCTTCAAGTCTTAGCCTGCCAATATCTCATTGATCTTATCCATAACGATCATTGTTTCATCTGTAGATTTGATTGCAGCCATAATGGTGTCATCCCCTGCAATGCATCCAACTATTTCAGGGAATTTCATTGCATCCAGTGCTGCTGCCACTGCCATTGCCATGCCCTGTACTGTTTTGATCACCAGAATGTTCTGTGCCATATTCATGGATACAAATCCATCTCTAAGTACTCGTATATACTTATCCCCTAAATGGCTGTCATCATTTTTTAAAATAATATATTTCTGTTTGCCGTTTCCAGTTGCGATCTTGGACAATTTGAGTTCACGGATATCTCTTGATACCGTAGCCTGTGTTACCTCAAAACCCTCTTCCTTTAAATATGCCGCCAGTTCTTCCTGTGTCTCAATGTCATACTTATTAATGAGGTCAACGACCACCTCATGTCTCTGCCTTTTCATGCTCTTACCAAACCTTTCATACGATTCGCATCTTTTTCTGCAAAGTATCCAGAAAACTTACTCTGCTTAGTTTCATTATCTTAGTAGATTTATCAGACCGTATGATTCTGATCTTGTCACCTTCATTCAGGTTGACCGGATGTCTCCCGTCAAAGCTGGCATCAACTTCCTGCTCCTCATCCTGTTTGAATCTGCCAATTTCAACATCAATTACATCATCTTCGGATAAAATAATTGTTCTGTTATTAGCCAAAGTATGGGAACAGACCGGTGTCATCAGTATTAATCTTGCCCTGGGTTCCACAATTGGTCCTCCTGCTGATAAATTATAAGCAGTAGAACCGGTAGGCGTAGATATGATCATACCATCTGCATTATAGGTACTTAATAACTGACCATTGACATAAATATTAAAATTAATTACATGAAGAGCTCCCTTTCTGTTAATAACAATATCATTCAGTGCGATCATCGGTTCCATACTTTTACCGGCGATCACAGGAATTCCACTCAACATCATTCTGCTCTCTACTTCGTATTTATCCTCGATCAGACTGTCCATTGCTATCGGAATCTGATCCTGTTCTACTTCTGCAAGATATCCCAGTGTTCCCAGGTTCACACCTATCATAGGAATATGTCTGCCCAGATATTCTCCGGCAGCACGCAGCATGGTTCCATCCCCACCAAGTACAATAATACCTTCTACAGTATCATCTACAGTATCTTTACAGATGCACCCACGTTCTTCAAGATATTTTCGTATATATGCTGTCGTTTCTCCACCTGTATCTTTAAGAAGATTTGTATAAATATGAAATATTTTCATCTGTGCTCCTATGTCAACGTATAGTATAATTGTAACATATTTTCAAAAAATTTCTACTAAAACATTAAATATCTAACGTTTTATGTGCATTTTCCACTGTTTGTGCAATCAATTGTGCATACTCTTCATGTGGAAGCTGATCATGCACCTTCGGATCTGAAGTTTTATATATATGCAACAAATATTCAATATTTCCTTCCGGTCCACGAATGGGTGAATAATCGAGATTCAGTATTTCAAATCCTACGCTGACTGCATGATCCATTACCATTTCTATCACTTCAATATGAACTGCCGGATCTCTGACAACACCTTTTTTACCGACTTTCTCCTTACCGGCTTCAAACTGCGGCTTGATCAGACATACCATCTGTGCATCCATCTTAAGCAGATTATATGCCGGTCCCAGTATCTTGGTCAGCGAAATAAAAGATACATCAACAGACGCAAAATCCAGATCATCCTGAATATCATCCCGTACCATATAGCGGAAATTTGTCTTTTCCATACATACGACTCGTTCATCATTACGTAATTTCCACGCAAGCTGTCCATGTCCTACATCTACAGAGTACACCTTCACAGCACCATTCTGAAGCATACAGTCAGTAAATCCACCTGTAGATGCTCCTATATCCATGCACACTTTACCTTCTAATGAAATATCAAACTGTTTCATAGCCTTGGCTAACTTCAGCCCACCCCTGCTGACGTAGGGTAATGTGTTTCCTCTCACTTCCAGATTTGATATCTTTGTTTCATCAAACATGGCTCCGGCCTTATCTTCTTTCTGGTCATTCACATAGACACAGCCTGCCATGATAACTGCTTTTGCTTTTTCGCGCGATTCTGCAAGTCCTCTGCGTACCAGCAGAACATCCAAACGTTCCTTCATTCAGCTACCAAGCCTTTCTCACTTCTCTATTATCTCCGCAGTTTTTCCTCAATTCTGCATTGTATGGAATATGCATCTATTCCTACTTCTTCCCGTAAGATATCCACATTACCATGTTCTACATATTCATCAGGAATACTGATCGTCAGCAATTTACCCCGATATCCACTTTCGTCCAGATAATCCCTGACTTTTTCACCAAATCCACCACTGGCTACATTTTCTTCCATAGTAACGATCAATGAATGATCCTGTGATGCCTCATCGAGGATTTCTGTATCTATGGGTTTTACAAATCTGGCATTGATAATACTGCAGGCATAGCCTTTTAGCTGTAATGCTTCTCTTACGGCAAGTGCAGTCTTGACCATGCTGCCAACTGCCACCAGTACAATGTCCTTTTCTCTATATATCCATTCACCCATCCCCAATATAATAGGTTCACGATGTTCCCTGAGACCATCAAAAGCTTCGCCTCTTGGATATCTGAGTGCAATTGGTCCCTGAAAATTAATTGCAAACTTAAGCATATCTGATAATTCCCATTTATTTTTGGGTGCCATGATATGCATATTGGGAATAGAAGACAAAAAGGAAAGATCAAAAATTCCCTGATGTGTTTCTCCGTCACTTCCAACCAGTCCTGCTCTGTCAATCGCAAAGACAACCGGCAGATTCTGAATACAGACATCATGAAGGATCTGGTCATAAGCCCTTTGCAGGAAAGAAGAATAAATCGCTACCACCGGTTTTAATCCTCCTGCTGCAAGTCCCGCTGCAAAAGTAACCGCATGTTCTTCTGCAATCCCTACATCAAAAAAGCGCTCCGGATACATATTTCTAAACCGCTTCAAACCTGTTCCATCAGGCATTGCGGCAGTGATCGCTACAATGTTTTCATCTCTGTCGCCAAGTTTACACATGACAGTAGAAAACACATCTGTATAATTTGACTTCGTTTTCTGCTTGAGTGGAAGTCCAGTCTCAATGTCAAAAGGTTCAGCACCATGGAATCTGGCAGGATGACGTTCTGCCGGGGTAAATCCCTTACCCTTATGTGTGATCACATGCACCAGAACTGCTGATTTTACACGCTTAGCTTCTCTGAACACTTTCATCATTGCCTGTATATTATGTCCATCTACAGGTCCCAGATAAGTGATACCCATATCTTCGAAGAACATACCAGGGATCACAAGCTGCTTTACGGAACTTTTGGCACGACGGATACTCTCGACAATGGGATCTCCAATTCTGGTATCCTTGAGCGAATTATAAATTCCCTCTTTGATATCCAGATATTTATCTGCTGTTCTGATATTATTAAGATACTTGGATACTCCACCTACATTTTCTGAAATGGACATATTATTATCATTAAGTACAATGATAAAATTACTCTTCATACGTGCTGCATTATTAAGTGCTTCATATGCCATACCACCTGTTAAAGAGCCATCTCCAATTACAGAAACAACTGTATGGTCCTGATGCATAATATCCCTGGCCTTTACCATACCAAGTCCAGCCGATATAGAAGTTGAACTATGCCCCGTATCAAAGCAATCACAGTCACTTTCTTTTCTCTTGGGAAATCCGCTCATACCACCATATTTACGCAGATTTTCGAATCCTGATTTTCTTCCTGTAAGTATTTTATGTGTATATGATTGATGTCCTACATCCCATATAATCTTGTCTTCCGGTAAATTCAAACTCAAATGAAGCGCCATGGTTAATTCCACAGCGCCTAAATTAGAGCCAAGATGTCCACCTGTCACACTTATCTTGTGAATCAGGAACTGCCGAATTTCTTCTGCCAGAAGATTCCACTCTTCCGGCGGCACTTTCTTAATATCATTTTCTTTTTCTATTGTCTCTAATATCATCTGACTAGCTCCTTTTGAAGTCTCAGTTCTACTTCTGTCTTGTGACCAGACTTGTGACCAGTTCCATAAGAAAATCGTTGGTATAACCCAGGTTACGTATAGTATCAACTGCATGCTCTGACAATTCCCGCTGTTCTTTCTGCGCTTCATCCAGCCCTTTTAATGTAACATACGTAGTTTTATGATTCTTGGCATCACTTCCGATTGGTTTACCAAGCATCTCCAATGTACTGGTCACATCCAGAATATCATCCTGGATCTGGAATGCGATTCCTATCTCGTACGCTGCCTTCTCTACTTCTGCAATCTGTCTGTCATCTGCTCCTGCAAGGATTGCCCCGATCATCATTGCTGCTTCGATCAGTGCAGATGTTTTATGTGCATGAATGAACAACAAATGTTCCTGAGTTACTTTATCTCCAAGGTTTTCTGCTTCTATATCCGCTGTCTGTCCACCGATCATTCCATAAATTCCTGCTTTACGTGCCAATACAGTTAATGCCCGTGCCTTGCTTTGTGCATTTCCGTCCATTTCATAGCTCTTAAGCGCTGTCTCAAATGCATAATTAAGTAAGCCATCCCCTGCCAGGATCGCCATCGCTTCTCCATATACAACATGCGTAGTCTTACGTCCTCTGCGATATTCATCATTATCCATAGCAGGCAGATCATCATGTACCAGAGAATATGTATGGATCATCTCTATTGCAGCCATAAATGGTTCGATTTCCTGCCCCTGCCCACCAAATAATCTGTATGTCTCTTCCATTAACATTGGACGCAGTCTCTTACCGCCTGCAAGAACACTGTAATTCATTGCTTCAATTACGCTTTTCTGCCATCCTTCCTCTTTGGGAAGATATGCCTGCAGAATCGTTTCAATATGCTCCACTCTGTTCTGTAACTCTTCTTTAAAATTCATCCAGTTCACCATTCTCATTTAATTTGAGTACTTCTTTCTCGACCCTGTCGATCCTGCTATTGCAGGTCTGTACCAGTTTCATGCCTTCTTTATATATTTTAAAAGAATCTTCCAGTGAAATGTCATCTCTTTCGAGCTGACCGATAGATTCTTCCAGTTTTTCAAATAATTGTTCAAGCGTAGTTTCCTTAGATGCCATAGTCTTTCTCCTCTATCTCCATGGTCTTTGCCAGTATTCTGCCGTTTTTCAGATGTATATTTATTTCATCTCCCCGGTTTACCTGTGCTACGTCATGAATTACCTGCCCTTGTCCATTTTCAACAAAGGCATAGCCCTGACTTAATTTATCCAAAGGGGACAATCCCTTCAGCTTCTCAATATAAATGGCAAGTTGATGCTTCTGGTCTGTCAACTGCCGCTTCATAAGAAGTTCCAGTTTTTCCTCCAGCTTCATACAATATGTCCTCTTATCCTGTAACTGGTTGGAAGGACTCAGATAACGAAGCTGCATTTTTAAAGATTCTAATTTATTCTGTTCTCTCTCTAACTGTTTGTTCATGTACAGATTCAATGCATCCCGATATCCTGCAATCTGCCTCATGAGCAGTTCATACTCATAGACTGCAAGTTCAGCCGCAGCCGATGGTGTCGGCGCTCTTTTATCAGATACAAAATCAATTATTGTAGTGTCTGTTTCATGCCCTACTGCTGATATGACCGGTACTGTACAGTCAAATACTGCCTGAGCCACTTCTTTCTCATTAAAAGCCCACAGATCTTCTATTGATCCTCCACCTCTGCCAACGATCATAACATCAACACCAAGCTGTTCCAATGCACGAATTCCATTGACAATGCTGGCTGGTGCCTGATCTCCCTGTACAATAGCCGGGTAAAGAATGATCTGTATATAAGGGTTGCGCCTTTTAGCAATATTGATAATATCCCTGACCGCTGCACCTGTAGATGCCGTTACGACCCCAAGCGTCTTAATATATTTAGGAATTGCCTGTTTATACTCAGATGCAAACATCCCCATTTCTTCCAGTTCTTTTTTTAGCTGCTCATACTTTTCATATAAAAGACCTGTACCATCCAGAATGATTTCTTTCGCATAGAGTTGATATTTTCCATCTCTTTCATATACGTCAATGGTACCGCCAACCACTACTCTTTGCCCCTCCCTTAACTGAAAGGAAAGACCGGAGCGATTGCCGGCAAACATTACGCAGGCTATAGTTCCTTTTTCATCCTTCAGGGTAAAATATATATGTCCTGAAGAATGATATTTACAGTTGCTTACCTCACCTTTTACATATACCAGACGCAAAAGGTAATCTTGTGTAAACATGTTTTTAATGTAAGAATTGATCTGTGCAACCGTATATATGTTACGCATGCTGACCTCACACAAATTTAGCTAAAACACCATTTACAAAGCCGGCTGATTCCTCCTGTCCAAATTTCTTGGCCAGTTCTACAGCTTCATTGATCGCTACACCTGTAGGTACATCATCGTCAAACTTGATCTCATATACAGCTAAACGAAGAATAGTCAGATCTACTTTCCCCATTCTTTCGGTCGTCCATCCTTTGGCCTCATTATTGATCATGCCATCTATCTCATCAAGCTTTGCTAAAATCTTATTACTCTTGTCAGAAATATACGCCTCATTTTCAGGCTTCATTTCAAGCTCATAATCTTCAAAAAACAGCTTTGCCTGTTCAGGCAACTCCTCTTTATCATAGAATTCTGCTCTGAATATTAATTTGAATATCTGTTCTCTAAGCTCTCTTCTGCTCATTCACTCTAACGTACCTTTCCAGTATCTGCAACTTATATCACAAATACCATATTTATTTATTATCTGCCATTTCAATGCCAACAATTCGAATATTGACATCTGCAACTTCGAGTCCCGTCATTGTTTCAATCGCACTCTTTACCTTTTCCTGAACCTTATTGCAGGTAGCCGGAATATTGTATCCATACTCCAGTGTAACAGCCAGATCAACAGAAACTGTCTTGTCAAGGATATCTACCTTAACACCTTTGGTCAATTTCTTCATACCGACCTTGCCCATTAATTCATTGGTAATATTACCTGCCATAGCACTTACACCATCAACCTCTGTTGCTGCAAGGCTGGCTATCATAGCTACCACATCATTTGCAATTTTTACAGTACCGAACTCATCACCATTTTCCAACACTAATGTACCTTTTTCCATTTCTTTTTCCATGAGTCACAACCTCCTGTATTATACTTTATTTATCATTATACCCTTATTTATCATTTTTGCCTACTTAATTATAGCCAAAAACTGATTGTTAATTGTGTAGGATTTACCGTATATGCTATAGAACCGCCTTCACTTCCCAGAAATCTGAATACTTCCTGCTCCTCTATCAGCCTGTTCTGCACCTCGGAATAGACTTGTGCGTCACAGCATTTCATTGTTATATAGGAAGATCCATTCATAATAGCATTCTGAAA
>CAYRAW010000050.1:0-14853 GCA_964422225.1 uncultured Roseburia sp. | reverse complement strand
AGCAGAACGTTTTCAATATAAATAGAAAGTCATGAAAGGACAATTTGACACAATGGAGCAGTCGATATTTTATAGTATTATCGTAGTATGTCTGAATCCGGGCATCCGCCTGATGGAGACGATAGAAAGCATCACATCACAGGATTATGGCAAATATGAGATCATTGTAAAAGATGGTCTGTCAACAGACGGATCACTGGAAAAGCTTCAGACAGAGGCTGCCAAGGTGGACAGCAGAATTCATATTTATGAACAGCCGGATTCTGGTATCTATGATGCTATGAATCAGGCAGTAAAGTATGCGAATGGAGATTATTTCCTGTTTCTTAATGCAGGTGACAGCTTCTATGATAAAGGGGTACTTGGAAAAATAACAGATGTTATATTGAAAGAACAACCTGATATTGTATATGGTAACCTGTATCATAAGGCGTTGAAATCTGTGATACAGTCTGCTCCATATATGAATGATTTTACATGCTATAGAAATGTGCCGTGTCATCAGACCTGCTTTTATCGAAGGGAATTGTTTGAAGAGAGAGGTTATGATCCAGTCTATAATGTGCGGGCAGATTATGAACATTTCCTATGGTGTTATTATAAAAAGAAAGCGAAAATCAAGTATGCTGCAGTTATCGTAGCTGCCTATGAAGGCGGCGGTTATTCAGAGACTGCCGAGAATAGAAAAAAATCAGCGTTACAGCATAAGGAGATCACCGGATTTTATATGGTCAGGGCAAAGGCTGGCAAATATCATGCGCTGATGGTATTAAGTCTGGCGCCACTGCGCACGAAACTGGCAGAAAGCGAGAAATTTTCAGGCGTATATAATCATCTGAAAAGTAATATATACAAGCTGCGCAAGGGCAAATGACAGATCAGGAGAAGGGTGGATTGAGAGATGAAAGTTCTGTGGTTGTGTAATATCATGATACCATTTATAGCCCAAAGTCTTGGACAGAGAATCATGGTAAAGGAAGGCTGGCTGTCAGGATTATCAGAAAAATTGATTGCTGATCGGGAACAAAATAAAATAACATATGCTATTTGTTTTCCGACCTCTGAAAACTTTGACATGGTAAAAGCAGATAATTCTCTATATGTAAAAGATGTTGTAAGAGGTGTTCCCTATTATATGTTTCGGGAAGATACGGTGCATCCTGAGAATTATGATGCATCTATGGAACAAAGCCTGAAAGCGATCGTAGAGGATTTTCAACCGGATATCGTCCATATTTTTGGAACGGAATATCCTCATACACTGGCTATGATGAAGGCTTTTGGCAGACCTGAACGTACATTGATAGGAATACAGGGACTTTGTTCGGCAATTGCAGAGGTATATATGGCAGATCTGCCGGAAGCCGTATGTAAAAAGAAAACCTTCAGGGATATGATAAAAAAGGACGGACTGATAGAACAGCAGGAAAAATTTGTGCAGCGTGGCAGGTATGAGCAGGAGGCGCTGGCAATGGCCGTCCACGTTACAGGAAGAACGGATTTTGACAGAGAATATGTAAGCAGGATCAATCCCAATATTATATATCATTTTATGAATGAGACTTTGAGAGAAGAGTTCTATCATGACAGTTGGAATATAGACACGATAGAAAGATATTCTGTTTTTTTAAGTCAGGGGAATTATCCGATCAAAGGCCTGCATTATGTGCTGGATATTTTACCGGAATTAGTGGAAGAACATGAAGAGACTATGCTGTATGTAGCAGGTGATGTGATCACTGCACATAAGACATTGAAGGATAAGATCAAGATATCAGGTTATGGAAAATATCTTTTGTCCCAGATACGCAAAAGCAAAATGGAAGATCATGTGAAATTTGTCGGGGCATTGCAGCCTGACAAAATGTGTGCCAGATATTTAAAATCCCATGTATTCCTATGCCCTTCAGCAATAGAGAATTCTCCTAATTCAGTAGGGGAGGCCATGCTGTTAGGAGTTCCGACAGTGGGAGCCAATGTAGGTGGTGTACATAATCTGCTTACAGATAATAAAGATGGCTTCCTGTATCAGCCGGATAAACCACAGCAGATGAAAGCGGAAATACTTAGAATATTTAATGATGATAAGCTTGCCATGTCTTTATCATCAAATGCGAGGACACATGCTGCCAGGACACATGATCCGGACAGGAATTATCGAAGATTATTGGAGATTTATCATGAAATTGACCATAGTATCTAATTATATCAATCATCATCAGATTCCTATGGCATCTGAACTATATGCCAGATTGGGCAATGATTTTACATTCATCCAGACACAGCCCATGGAAGAGGACAGGGTAAAAATGGGCTGGGGAAGCGAAGTGTCTGCGCTGCCGTATCTGAAATTATATTATGAAAGTCCGCAGGAGTGTGCAGCTCTGATGATGGAAAGTGATATTGTAGTGTTTGGCGGTGTGGAAGATGAGAGCTATATCAGACCCAGACTTAAGGCAGGCAAAATCGTAATCCGCGCCAGTGAGCGTCTTTATCGTGAAGGACAGTGGAAGGCAATTTCACCCAGAGGATTAAAGAAGAAACACGAAGACCATACTCAATATAAGGATGCACCTGTATATCTGCTGTGTCATGGAGCTTATGTGGCGTCTGACTTTCAGATCATTAAGGCATATCCTAATAAGAAATTCAAGTGGGGATATTTCCCGGAAGTAAAGGAATATAATCTGGATTCCCTGTTCTTTCGCAAACTGCATCTGGATGAAAAAGGAAATACCTGTGTGAGGATTTTATGGGCAGGAAGATTTTTAAAACTGAAACATCCTGAATATGCAATTAATATCGCACGTTATTTAAAAAAAGAAAAAGTATCTTTTCATCTGGATATGGTAGGTGGCGGAGAAATGGACGAGAAATTACGTGCGATGACGAAGAAGTATAAACTTGAGCAGGAAGTAACATTTCATGGATATCAGCAGCCTAAGAATGTGAGAAGATTCATGGAAGAAGCAGACATTTTTCTTTTTACCAGCAATTATCTTGAGGGCTGGGGGGCTGTTCTGAATGAATCCATGAACAGTGCATGTGCTGTTGTAGCAGGGCATGGAATTGGAGCAGTGCCGTTTCTGATCCAGGATGGTAAGAATAGTCTGGTCTACAAAAACTGAAGATATGTGGAATTTCGGGATGAGGTCTTAAGACTTGCAAAAGATGAGAAGTTGCGCAGAGAATTGGGAGTTCATGCGTATGAAACCATTACGAAAGAATGGAATCCAAGGGAAGCAGCGAACAGACTTTATACCTTTTGCGAAGGATTGCTCAATGGCAAAGTGATACCGCAGGAAAGTGGCCCACTTAGCATAGCACCTGTTATTTCACCTAAAGAAGGATATCAGTATACGAAAAAGGAAATATAACTATGTCTAGAATCTATGTATGCCATACATTTTATCATGTGTATGTGTCTGTATTAAAGGAAATGAAACTGCAAAGAGAAGATGCTGCCTACGAAAAAGGGGATATTGCCCTGAGCAGTATTTCCACAGATTTCGGAGATCTGCAGCAACGGTTAAGCAAGACCGGAATCTTTCATAATGTAATGACACTTGATGAGAAAAGGGAAGAATTTTTTCCACAGCTTGCCAAGTACCGCCAAAACTACAGTAATATTCTCAAACATATGGTAAATCGCATCATTTTTACCAAAAAACTTGCAAAATGCGAAGAACCCTATATGACAATTGATTTTGCATCATATCAGGATATTTATGTCTTTTGTGACAGCGATCCCATTGGATATTACCTGAATTATAAAAAAATACCGTATCATGCGGTTGAGGATGGTCTGGACTGTCTTAAGAATCTTGATGATGCCTATGTAGCGAATCATGGACATTTTAAACTTAAGGCGTGGTTTTCAAGACATAATCTCATTTTTATCATGAATGGCTGGGGAAAGTACTGTCTGGATATGGAGATCAATGACCGGAGTGTGGTACCGACTGACTGTCCACGTTTTGTAGAAGTGCCACGTAAGCCGTTGGAAAAGGCGCTTACTTCTGAACAGAAAAAACTGATGATACAGGCTTTTATACCGGATGCTGATGCACTTCTGGCGCAGTTACAGCCAAGATATGATGGGGAAGAATTCGTCATGTTCTTAACGGAACCCCATCCGGTAGATGAGGAAGCCCGTAAAAAAGTATGTCTGGATATCGTTGCCAGATTTGGTAAAGGATATCGGGTATTGATAAAACCCCATCCAAGGGATATGATAGACTATACAGCCCTTTGTCCGGACTGTGTCGTATTAAAAGGCCGTTTTCCCATTGAAGTAATGAATATGTTCGAAGGAATCAAAATCAAAAAAGCAGTATCGATCCTTACGACAGCAATGAACAATATGGATTTTGTGGAAGAAAAGATCAATCTGGGTGCCAGTTTCTGGGATGCTTATGAGGAACCGGAAAAACATGCTTTTAACAAAAAAGCAGGATTAAAGCTGGCAAATGAAGCGGTGGTAAAAAATTAGGAGCAAAATGGCATGATAAAGATATTAAAGAAGATCAACATTTTAATGGATGGAAAGCAGAAACGGGAAATGGTCGGATTGCTGCTTATGATGGTAGTTTCTGCATTTCTGGAGACAGGAGCGGTAATGATGGTCATGGCAGTAGTAGAGATGATCATTAAGCCCGATACATTAACACAGGGGGAGACATACCAGAAAATATGCAGCATACTGCATCTTGACGGCACTGTGGAATTCTCGGTCCTGGCAATTTTATTTCTGATTTTTCTTTATATTGCAAAGAATTCTTTTCAATTTTTCCTGCAAAAAAGTCTGTATCGGTTCGTATATACGAACCAGTTCCATACAGCAGCTAATTTGATGAAGAATTTTGTAAAAAGAGATTATGAATTTTATCTCAACGCAGAAACTTCCGTAATCCAACGAAGCATTACAGCCGATGTCAGTAACATGTATGCATTGATCCTGTCTGTATTGCAGATCGCATCAGAGTCCATAGTAGCACTGTTCCTTGTGATCGCACTTGCAATGCAGGATCCTGTTATGACGGTTGTAATAGCAGTTCTTCTGCTGGTTACTTTAGTTGTTATCAAAAATATCATTAAGCCGATCATGAACCGTACCGGTAAAGAAAATCAGGATTATGGCGCTTCCATGTTCTCATGGATCGCACAGACGATTCAGGGCATTAAGGATATTAAAGTAGCCGGAAAAGAGCAGTATTTTATTAATGAATACTGTAAAGTGGGCGAAGGATATGTGAAGGCAATGGAGAGATTCAGTCTTTTTAATAATACGCCCAAGTTGTTGATCGAAACAGTATGTATTGCAGGACTTTTAGGATATATTCTGGTTCTGATCGTATCAGGTGCTGATGTATCTGCCATGATTTCCCTGTTTGCTGCTTTTGGTATTGCTGCAATGAGATTATTGCCGGCAGCCAGCAGAATCAATAACCAGATGACAAGTATGGCATTTAATGAGCCTTTCTTCTTCAATGTCAGTGATAATCTGGTAGAAGAAACGAACGAACAGAATACAGATATTTCATATGCTGTGGTTGCCAAAGAGAAACTTCCGGTAACCAGGGCAGTAACATTACAGGATATTACGTATCACTATCCCAATTCGGACAAATTGATCTTTGATCATGCCAGCGTTACGTTCCCAATTGGAAAGTCGATCGGAGTTGTAGGCGCCAGTGGTGCGGGCAAGACCACTATTATAGACATTGTTCTTGGACTACTGAATTTACAGGGAGGCAGGGTATTGGCCGATGATGTGGATATTCAGAGCCATTACAGAGAATGGCTTGCCAATGTGGGATATATTCCACAGATGATCTTTCTTTTGGATGCAGATATCCGTAAGAATGTAGCTTTTGGTATACCAGAGGAAGAAATTGATGATGAAAAGCTCTGGTATGCGTTAAGAGAAGCCCAGCTTGATGAATTTATCAAAACTTTGCCGGATGGAGTCTACACGGGAATCGGTGAGCGTGGAATCCGTCTTTCAGGGGGGCAGAGGCAGAGAATCGGTATTGCAAGGGCATTATATAATGATCCTGAGGTGTTGATCCTTGACGAAGCAACTTCCGCATTAGATAATGATACTGAGGCAGCAATCATGGATTCTATTAACAGATTACATGGCAGGAAGACATTACTGATCATTGCACATAGATTGCAGACGATAGAAAAATGCGATATGGTATATCGTGTAGAAAATGGATCAATTGTAAAAGAACGGTAACTGGATGAAAATGAGAGGGTATGCTATATGAAATTGAGTATTGTAGTACCTGTGTACAACATGGCGGCAGGAAATAAGTTACGATTTTGTCTGGATTCTCTGGTAAACCAGACGATTGCAGATTATGAGATCATTGCGGTAGATGATGCATCAACGGATGAATCATTTACGATATTGAAAGAATATGAATCAAGATATCCATGGAAGTTCCGTGCTGTGCAGTCCTATGAGAACAGACGGCAGGGTGGAGCCAGAAACATGGGACTGGAACTGGCGAAAGGCAGCTGGGTTGGATTTGTGGATTCTGATGACTGGGTGGCTCATGATATGTATGAAAAACTTGTACGTAAGGCGGAAGAGACAGGTGCAGACGTAGCAGGCTGTGATTATAACATGACATCTGCCCAAAGTATGGAGATAGGTAAGGTAGTTACCAATAATACCAAGGAACAGACAGGAATCCTCAATCATGAAAAATATGCGCTTCTGGTCATGAATCCGGGAAGCATGGTCATTAAGATATACAGCAGAGAAGTCATAGAGGCAAATCATCTTCGTTTTCCAGAGAAGACATTCTATGAAGATAACTGTGCATCACCTATCTGGATGCTTCATTTTACCCATTTTGAGAAAGTGGAAGAACCATTGTACTACTATTATCAGCATGATGAATCCACAGTACATGAGATTTCCATGGAGAAGTGTGAAGCCAGACTTTTAATGGGGAAAAGGCTCATAGAAGAAAGCCGTAAATGCGGATTTTATAAACCATACAGACAGGAATTTGAATTTGCTTTCAGTAAACTGTACTATATGAATACATTATTCACATATATGATCGGAATGAAACATCCAAGGCTTGATTTCCTGAAACTGATTGCAAAGGGCATGCAGGAGGAATTCCCGGAATTCCAGAATAATGTGTATTATCAGAAGGAATTTGATGAAGAACAGAAAAAGCTGGCTGCCTTGCATATGCAGTCACCACTTATGTTTCTCATCTATTATAAATTACTTTATGGATATCGTAAAATACGTGGAAAGGTATAGTTAGAAGATGCAGTTCACATCCTTTGCTTTTGCAGTTTTTTTTCCAATTGTAATTCTTGGCTTTTATCTTTTGCCTAAAAAATTCAGGCAGGTATGGCTTTTGCTTGCCAGTTATTATTTCTATATGGGGTGGAATCCCAGGTACGCACTGCTGATTTTGACATCAACGATAATTACATACGTATGTGGACTGGGAATTTATGCAATCCCCGGACAACAGTTTGGAAAGAAGAAAGCAGTGCTGCTTGCAGGGATTCTGTCCAATCTTGGCATATTGATCTTCTTTAAATATTTTTATTTCCTGTATGACAGTATAGCGGCAGCAGCTTCCCTGTTTGGAACACATATGAAGGCTGCAAGTCTTGATATTGTGCTTCCTGTAGGCATTTCATTCTATACCTTTCAGGCATTGGGATATATGATCGATGTATACAGAGGAGATGTCAAAGCAGAGAAGAATTTTATCCGTTATGCTCTGTTTGTTTCCTTTTTCCCACAACTTGTGGCAGGACCTATCGAAAGGAGCGGGCATCTTTTATCACAGATTGAAGAAATTACCCATAGACCGTCGTGGAACTTCGATAAAGTTACCAGAGGTCTTCTTATGATGCTGTGGGGATATTTTATGAAACTTGTGATCGCTGACAGGGCAGGGGTTCTGGTAGATAATGTTTTTGATACATATTATTTATTTCATGGAGTAGCTTTACTGCTTGCGATGATTTTCTTTGCATTACAGCTCTATTGCGACTTCGCCAGTTATTCAGCCATTGCGATCGGTGCAGCACAGATACTTGGAATTGAGTTATGTCCTAATTTTGCAGCCCCGTTTTTGTCTGCCAGTGTCAGTGAATTCTGGAGAAGATGGCATATTTCACTGAGTTCCTGGCTTAGAGATTATGTATATATTCCGCTTGGAGGAAGTCATTGTTCCAAAGGACGCAGGTATTTTAATACACTGGTAACTTTTCTGGTAAGTGGAATTTGGCATGGCGCAAGCTGGCATTTTGTATTATGGGGTGCATTGCAGGGCATTTTTATCATAATAGGAGATATTCTAAGACCCATAAAGGACAAAATAATTGTAAAGAAGAATCATAGTGTTCAGGTTATTATGACTTTTGTGCTTTTTCTGGTTTCGTTTACTTTCTTCAGGGCGCCGTCTATACATGATGGGGTATATTATCTGGAAAGAATGGTCAGTCAGTTTGATCCGTGGTCATTGCTGGATGGTTCTGTTTATACTCTGGGATTGGATGGGAAAGAGATGCTGGTGCTTTTCCTGGCAGTAATGATTCTGTTTATTGTAGACCTGTTCTATCAGAAAAAGCAGATTTACTTTGATACGATCGTGAAAGAGCAATGTCTGGCAATACAGTATCTGATCGTATTGGTATTGTTTATGATGATCCTGATTTTTGGCACATACGGAGAGGGTTATGATGCATCGGAATTCATTTATTTTCAGTTTTAAAATTATTCTGTTTATTTTGCTCTTAGCAGCAAGTACGGGGGTAGCAGGTAGAATCCTCAATGCCAAATTTATAAATGATTCTACCACGATCGTAAATGGTTTTTACGCGGAAAAGAGAAATGATATTGATGTGCTGGTGGTTGGCAGCAGTAACAGCTTCTGTACAATAGATCCCCTGGTATTATATGAGGAATATGGGATTGCAGCATATGATTTTGGAAGTTCTTCCCAGCCTCTGAATCTGTCTCTTTTATATTTAAAAGAAGCATTCAAAAGGCAAAATCCCAAAGTAGTTGCACTGGAAGTAAATATGATCCCTGCAAACAGTCTTACGGCAATACCGGAGAACAGACTGCGTTGGGGGCTTACGGATATTCCACTTTCAATAGATAAACTGACCTGTCTGTATCAGTCACTTGGTAAAGTAGATGCAGAATATATGAGTTATGTATTTCCAATACTAAGATATCATGGACGATGGAAAGAAGTTTCCAAATCAGATTATACATATCTTTGGGAAGATAAAACCAATATGACCAAAGGATATTTAACAACGAAAGAAACTACAGCAGAATCAGTGGATCTCTCTGACTATGGATCAGAGGGAGAGACCTGGATCGAAGATGATGTAGCAGCGTGTTTTGAACAGATTGTAAGGTTGTGCGAACAGAATGGAGCCAAACTTGTTCTTTTTAAATCTCCCAGACAGCAGTGGTATCGTTATCAGACCAGGGCAGTGGCAGAACTTGCAGATAAATATGGGGTTGAATATATAGACTATAATGAACGGATATCAGAAATAGATCTGGATTTGGCAGCGGATTTCCGCGACGGAGAACATCTGAATGATCATGGAGCGGCTAAGGTTACCAGGCACTTTGGGGGGTGGCTTAGTACCCATTGTGTGTTACCGGATAGAAGAGAGGATAGCAATCCCAATTCATGGGACGAAGCATTGCAGTATAGAGTGCGTCAGCAGACAATGCCCTGTGAAGGAATCACAGATATTACCGGTTGTATGGAACGGCTTGCAAAAGATGATAATTATATAGCCATTGTAACGTTCGGGGCAGATAAGTCCAGACTACATCAGTGGGTATACAGAGGTGGAGAGGTGCTTTACCATAAAGAATGGAAAGAACCGGGAGTAGACATTACAGAATCAACAAAACAGATATCATACTTGCCAGAACAGAAGCTACTTTCCAGGTCATGATCGATGATATAGAGTATTATGAACCGGGCAGTGACTGGTCCGTCATTGTATATGATACGGTAACGGATGCGGTAGTAGATGTGGTATCTTATGCCAATGAATAAGGTTTTCGGAGTTTTTTTTGACGGAAGATACAGTTTGTGATATGATTAGGTGTGATTATGGCTTAGAATAGTTATAATAAGAAAAGGAATGTTAAAACAAGTGGAGGAAAACACAATGTTATTAGATGATAAAACAATATTGATCACAGGTGGAACAGGATCTTTTGGTAAGTGCTTTACAAAGTATGTATTGACACATTACAATCCAAAGAAGATCATTATTTACTCACGTGATGAGTTCAAACAGTGGATGATGCAGAACGAATTTGCAGAATATAAGGACAAACTTCGTTTCTTCATTGGAGATGTCAGAGACTATGAACGTATGAAGAGAGCTTTTGAAGGAGTAGATTATGTCATCCATGCTGCAGCATTGAAGCAGGTGCCTGCATGTGAGTACAATCCTAATGAAGCGATCAAGACCAATGTTATCGGTGCGCAGAATGTCATTGATGCATCCCTTAATATGGGTGTGAAGAAGGTAGTAGCATTATCTACAGATAAAGCTGTTAACCCGGTCAATCTGTACGGTGGTACGAAACTGGTATCTGATAAACTTTTTATCGCAGCAAATGCATACTGCGGTAATAAAGACCTGAACTTTTCTATTGTAAGATATGGTAATGTAGCGGGAAGCCGTGGCTCTATTATTCCTTTCTTCCATAAACTGATCCAGAATGGTGCCAGCGAACTTCCTATTACAGATTACAGAATGACACGTTTCTGGATCAGCCTGACAGAAGGTGTTAAGCTTGTGATCAAGGCGCTGGAAGAGGCAAAGGGCGGAGAAACATTCATCAGTAAAATTCCTTCTTTCAAGATCACTGATCTTGCAGAGGCAATGGCACCGGGAATGGCTACAAAGGAAATAGGCATTCGTCCTGGCGAGAAGCTGCATGAAGTTATGGTAACAGCAGAAGACTCCATGACAACCTATGAATATGACAAGCATTTTATCATTTATCCACAGATGTTCTGGCAGGAATCCAAGCGTCCTACGCCAAACGGCAAGAAGGTAGAGGACGGATTCTATTATTCTTCAGGCAACAACGCAGAATGGCTGACTGTAGAACAGATCAGAGAACTTTTAAAAGATATTGATTTAGAGAAATAGTGTAAAAACCGGAGACTGGAAAGGTGTGGTGAACAGGATGGAAGTAAATAACAAAATGGAACTGCCTGCCATTGCGGGTGGTAAACCGGTTCGCGAGACGAAACTGTTTTACGGACATCAGTATATAGATGAGGCAGATGTGGCAGCAGTAACGCAGGTGCTTACCAGTGATTATCTGACATGTGGACCCAAGATTGATGAGTTGGAGTCCGGATTATGTGCATTGACAGGAGCAAAATATGCAGTTGTATGCAGTAATGGTACAGCAGCTTTGCATATTGCAGCTATGGCAGCAGGTGTATCTGAAGGTGATGAGGTGATCACGACACCGATCACTTTTGCAGCTTCAGCCAACTGCGCACTGTATTGTGGAGCAAAGCCTGTATTTGCAGATATCAATCCCAGAACCTATAACATTGACCCTGCTAAGGTAAAGGAGCAGATCACCGATAAAACCAGGGCTGTTGTTGCAGTAGATTTTACCGGTCAGGCTGTGGAACTTGATCCACTACTTGAAATGTGCCATGAAAAAGGTATTATTCTGATCGAAGATGGTGCACATTCTATTGGAACCAAATATAAGGGCAGACCTGTAGGAAGCATCGCAGATCTGACTACTTTCAGCTTCCATCCGGTGAAAACAGTTACCGGAGGAGAAGGTGGTGCTGTTCTTACTAATAATAAAGATCTGTATGAAAAGTTATTATTATATCGTGCTCATGGTATTACCAGAAAACCGGAACTTCTGGAGAGAGAACCGGATGGTTCATGGTATTATGAACAGATAGACTTAGGGTATAATTACCGAATCACTGATATTCAGTGTGCACTGATCATCAGCCAGTTGGACAAGATAGAGAAATTTGCAGCCAGAAGAAGACAGATCGTAGAACGTTATAATGAAGCGTTTGCCCGGATACCTGAGATTACGGTACAGCAGGAAATTCCAGAGTCTGATACGACCAGACATCTGTACATTTTAAGAATTAAACCGGAGCTTCTTAATATTGACAGAAAAGGATTTTTTGAAGCTCTTGCAGCAGAAAATATTTGCTGTAATGTACATTATATCCCTGTATACAGACATCCATATTATGAAAAATTAGGATATCAGAAAGGACTGTGTCCTGAGGCAGAGAAGCTATATAACGAAATTATCAGCCTGCCTTTGTATTATTCACTGACTGATAAGGATGTAGAAGATGTAATTACTGCTGTATCCAAGATTGCAGCATATTACAGAAAGAAATAAGAGAAAAAGCTCGGGATTACCGGGCTTTTTCGTGCATAAAAGAGTTTGATCGTATATGACAGACAGCAGAAATCGAGGTATGGAAATGAGAAATGTAGCAATTATTACAGCAAGAGGAGGCAGCAAAAGGATTCCTCATAAGAATATAAGACCATTCCTGGGCAAACCCATTCTGGAGTACAGTATTGAAGCGGCACTTGCAACGGAGTATTTTACAGAAGTCATGGTGTCTACGGATGATGAAGAAATTGCAGAAGTTGCCAGACATGCAGGCGCAAAAGTGCCTTTTATGAGAAGTGAGAACAATGCAAATGATTTTGCAACAACTGCGGATGTGGTACTTGAAGTCATAAATTCTTATGAACGGATAGGACAGAATTTTGAACAGGCCTGCTGTATTTATCCTACAGCACCTTTTGTCACTGCCAATGCGTTAAAGACGGCTATGATGCTGCTAGAGCAGGAACAGGCAGATTGCGTCATACCGGTAGTGAAATTTTCGTTTCCACCACAGAGGTGTGTTGTTATCAAAGATGGCAGACTTACTCCTAAATGGCCGGAGAATATGAAGGTACGTTCTCAGGATCTGGAGCCGTATTATCATGACTGCGGACAGTTCTATTGTCTGAATGTAGACAGCTTCAAAGAACAGAAGGCTATTTGGATGCGGAATGTAGTACCTTTTATTCAGGATGAAAGTACAGTGCAGGATATTGATACTCTGGAGGATTGGAAGATAGCAGAGATGAAGTATCGTATCATGCATAATATTTAAGTGATTGTTTTGGAAAGCGCATAAAGAAGAGGTGGCATATTATGGAGCAGATTGAAATTAACGGAAGAAAAGTAGGAGATGGCAATCCGGCGTATATCATAGCAGAAATGTCTGCAAACCATGCAGGAAGTCTGGAACGAGCCAAGGAAATGATACATGTTGCAAAGGAAGTGGGCGCAGACTGTGTTAAGATCCAGACGTACACGGCAGACACTATGACGATAAATTGTCATAACCAGTATTTTGATATTACAGAAGGAACCTGGAAAGGAATCAATCTCTACGAATTATATCAGCAGGCATATACACCATGGGAATGGCAGGAAGAATTGCGCGATGAAGCAGCAAAAGCAGAAATTGATTTTCTGTCTACGCCTTTTGATAAAACAAGTGTGGATTTTTTGGAGAAACTGGGAATGCCTTTCTACAAGATCGCCTCTTTTGAACTGGTAGATATTCCGCTGTTAGAGTATATTGCGGCAAAGGGTAAACCGATCATTATGTCAACCGGAATGGGAAGTCTGGAAGAAATAACAGAGGCGGTAGAAGCTATTTATGGACAGGGAAACCATCAGTTAGTGCTAATGAAGTGCTCGAGTGCTTACCCTGCAAAAGTTGAAGAAATGAATCTCAGTACAATCGTAGATCTGAAGAACCGGTTTCATTTACCGGTGGGACTTTCAGATCACTCTATGGGATATTTCAGCGCAGCAACCGCTGTAGCTATGGGGGCGAATGTCATTGAAAAGCATTTCTGTATCAGCAGAGCGATCAAGAACCCGGATTCTACCTTTTCCATGGAACCGGAGGAATTCCGGGAGATGGTATTACAGGTACGAGAGGTAGAAAAGGCAAAGGGAATCGTGACATATGGTGTATCCAGACAGGAAGAAACAAATGCATGCTTTAGAAGGTCTTTGTTTGTTGTAAAAGATATGGAAGAGGGTGAGAACTTCACAGAAGAAAATGTAAGAAGCATCCGCCCGGCTTATGGATTAAAACCAAAGTATTACAAGGAAATTCTTGGAAGAAAAGCCAATAAGGCAATTAAAGCAGGTACACCTCTTACATGGGAGGATATTGAATAGATGAATTTGAGCTTACGTGAAGTGAATGCCAAAGATATAGACTTACTCTATCAGTGGGCAAATGATAAGACTGTCAGACAGAATGCCTTTCATACAGAGCAGATACCATATGCAGATCATAGAATGTGGTTTGCCAGAAATCTGGCGGATCGTGACGTATTGATGTATATTTTGTGCCAGGTATCAGAAATGGGACAGGAAGAGCCACTTGGACAGATCAGATTGTCAATAGAAGGAAATCAGGCATTGATCAGCTATACAATAGAAGAAAGCAGAAGAGGACAGGGACTTGGAACGCGCATGGTTCTTATGGCAGAAGAAAAACTGAGAGATAACAGAACGGATATTACTTGTTGTCTTGCACAGGTAAAATATGAAAATGCTGCATCAGCAAGAGTATTTGAAAAGTGCGGATATGACAGGAAAGAACTGGAAAATTATATTGAATTTACGAAAAGGATCAGGAGCTGATATGTATATTATTCGGGCGGATGGTAATTCTGCAATTGGAATGGGACATGTGATGCGCTGCCTTT
>CAYRAW010000049.1:0-14991 GCA_964422225.1 uncultured Roseburia sp. | reverse complement strand
AACGAAATTCTTAAGTATTTTTGACTTTCAGACCAGATTCAGCAATATGACCAATGGTATTCTTGATATCACGAGTATTGTCTATTTTGTCAGTGTGATCACGCTGTTGCTTTTCCTGACAACGCAGTCCATTCAGAAGAGAAGGTACAGTGTATCGGTACATAACATCTCCATGGGAGCATACAGTTCCATAACAGTTGTGATAGGAATCGCACTGGCTGTGATCGTGAATCTGATCGCAGGACAGATTCCAACAAAATATACCAATATTGATATTACAACGAATCAGTTATATACCATTACAGACCAGACTAAGGAACTGCTGGCATCACTGAATGATGATGTCACAGTATATGTATTGAGTTCAGAAGATGGTGCGGATTCAACCATTTCACAGACACTCAAAAGCTATGAGGAGGCTTCTTCCCATATTAAAGTTGAATATATCGATCCGTTGGTAAATCCCCAGTTTGCAAGCAGTTATTCTACGTCCAATCTGTCACAGAACAGCCTGATCGTAGAAACAGCCAAGCGTTACAAAGTCATTTCCTATAATGAGATGTATGAAACAGAAATAGATTATTCTACTTATTCACAGAATGTCACGGGATATGATGGTGAGGGGCAGCTTACCAGTGCAATTTCCTATTGTACCAGCGATGATATGCCCAAGATCTATATCATTAGTGGACACAATGAATATACATTGGACAGTGGTTTTACAACGGCTCTGGAAAAAGAGAACATTGATTATAAGACGATCAGCCTGATGGAATATGATGCGATTCCGGATGATGCAGAATGTATTATTATTCATGCTCCTGAAAAAGACTTTTCTGAGGATGATGCCAATAAAGTCATTGATTATCTTAACAATGGCGGCAAGGCATTTATTACAACAGAGTATGTAGAGGAACAGATGACTAATTTTGAAAAAATTCTTTCCGAGTTTGGTATGACAATTGAGAAAGGTTATGCGGTTGATACAAATGCAGGAAATTATTATCAGACACCTATATATCTGCTGCCAAATGTAGAATACAGTGATGAGACAACAGGATTGACAGGAAGTCATACTTATGTCATGGCTCCGTATGCAGAGGCAATTGCTGTACCGGATGTTGATGTAGACAGTATTACATACACGAAACTGTTAACTACTTCAGAAAAATCACTGGTAAAAACAGATGTAAAGAATGCAACTTCCTTTGATAAAGAGGAAGGAGATATTGAAGGACCATTATGTATCGGTGTAAAGGCAGAAAAGACGTTAGACAGTGGATCGGCCGTATTATATGTGTTCTCCAGTGCACAGTTCTTTACTGATAATGTAGATAATGCAGTATCCGGTAATAACAAGACACTGTTCACCAATATCATGAGTACGATCGCATCCCATGATGTAAGTGTATCTGTACCGGTGAAGAGCTATGACTATGATAATCTGACAGCATCTACGAAGGACGTTGTTCTGTTCGAGACGATTGTTGTCATACTGATTCCACTGGCTTTGATCATAACAGGATTTGTGATCTGGTTTAAACGGAGAAAGAAATAAAGTAAGGAGGTAACTGCATATGGAAAAGCAGAAAAAGCAGCTGCTTGGTCTGTTGGTGATTCTCATTGTAGCGGTGATCGCTTTTATCGTAGTGAAAAATCTGCCTGATGAAGAAGAGGAAGATACAACAGCCAGTTATGAGGTAACGGATCTGAACGCAGATGATGTGACGAAGCTGGTGTATACTAATGAGAATGGGACATTGACTTTGAATAAAAGTGGCGAAGACTGGATCTGTGAAGAGGATCGCAGTGTGGATATTGATGAAGATACGGTAAATACCATGGTTGGTAAGGTAGCTTCACTCACTTCCGAGAACAAGATCGAGAGTGTAGAAGATATTTCACAATATGGTCTGGATAATCCATCCCTTACCATTCTCATATCCGATGGAACGACTTCTTATACATTGCTGATCGGCGATTATAATGAGACAACTTATACCTATTATATGTGTCTGGAGAATGATAAGAGTACGGTATACACCACACAGTCAGTTACGATATCCGGCTTCCAGAATAATACGATGGAGGATATAACTGCAGAGGCTGAGACGGAGACTGCTACAGAGACAGAAGAAAGTACAACAACAGTATCTGAGACTGAAGAAGTTACAACAACGGAAACCGCAGCAGAGTAGCAAACATGAGGACCTGATTTCTTAAAGGAAAATTGGGTCCTTTTTTGCGTCTATATTCTAAACTATCTGTTAATTCAAAGAATTTTCCTAAAAAATAACTGGTTTTTTTATAAAAAATAGTGTATCATTAAAAACGATTGTAGAAAGTGAGGGCATATTTCAATACGGAGGTAACAATGAATCATTTTACAAAAATACGAAAAATAGTTATGCTGGGAGCTTTGGCACTGGGAATTGTTCTTGGCTCATGTAATATACAGACTGTACAGGCAGCAGAGGTATCAGTACAGCAGACTGCACAGACCCCGACTTATCAGGTCTATGTAAATCGTATCGCCAATTGCGTGACAGTATATGCTAAGGACGCCAATGGAGAATATACAGTACCGGTTCGTTCCTTTGCCTGTTCCTGTGGCAGAGAGGGGATGGAAACCCCACTTGGCAGTTTCAGGACCTCTGACTATTATCCGTGGAGATTGATGGTAGATGGCAGCTTCGGTCAGTATGCGATACGATTTAATCGTGGTATTATGTTCCATTCAGTACCATATTATACAGCAGCGAATGATGATCTGGAGAAAGATCAGTTCAATTTGTTAGGCTCTGATGCATCACTTGGCTGTGTCAGACTGGCAGCCGGTGATGTGAAGTGGCTGTATGATAACTGTGAGAAGGGAACACAGGTCGTTGTTTATGATGATGCTGAGAATCCCGGACCACTTGGCAAGCCGGTACAGATGCAGATCAATGTTGCACATCCTTTTGCAGGATGGGATCCGACAGATCCAAATCCGGAGAACCCATGGAATACAGTAAGACCTTCTCTGTATCTGACACAGGATATGGGAGATGGTGTATTATATGTTCCGGCAGGAACGACTGCGGAACAGTTAAAACAGTATGTGGGACTTAAAAATGTGGAAGGGCTTGCATACGCACCACAGGATTATCAGTTGTACATAAATGGCAATTATGACTTGAATACGCAGGGTGCATACAGAGTATGGATCAGTGGACAGGATGTAGCAGGCACTATGGTACAGCAGGAAATGATCCTGGCAGTTGTACAGTACAATAATTAGAATGAAAGGCACAGTTTGTCGGGAAAGTGACAGACTATGCCTTTCTTTATTTTAGAACATTATGGAAGTGCTGCCTCTGCATAGGTAGTTATGACCAGATCAGAGTAGGGAACATAAGAGTCCAGTTCTCCGGCTTCCATGAGAATATTTTCCAGAAGCTCAAAGCTGTCCTGCTCAAAGATCAGGTCTGTTTTCCAGGTGTCCTGACTTTGATATCTGGAAACAATAGTCGTAATGGTATTGGTATCGGTTTCCTTGAATTGTGGCTTGATGACGTTGGCTATCTCATCAGCGGAATGAGCGGAAACATAGTTCATGCCTTTTTGAAGTGCATTGGTAAAATGCTGTAAGGTGTCAGAGTGTTCTGCATAATAGCTTTTTCTGGCACAAAAGGCAGTGTAGGGGACATAACCGGAATCTGTTCCAAGAGAAGCAACAATATAACCGGTCTGCTGGGCTTCCAGAGTAGTGGCATGTGGTTCAAATTCCACAGTGAAGTCAGCGTATCCTGCTTCACCTTCTTTGGCACCTGCAAAAGCGGCAGCAGTAGAGCCAAAGTCAATACTTGTATCAATTGTTAAATCCTTGTCAGGATCAATATTATTTTTCTTCAGGATGTACTCAAATACCATCTGCGGCATACCGCCTTTTCGCCCACTCAGTACATAATGTCCTTTTAACATATCCCAGGAGAAATCATCTACAGGTTCTCGGCTGACCAGAAAATTGCCGGCTCTCTGGGTAAGCTGGGCGAAGTTCACAGCGTAGTCTTTGGCACCTTGCAGATAAGTATAGATAGAGGCTTCAGAACCCATGAAACCGATATCTGCTTCTCCGGTGAGAAGTGCAGTCATAGTCTTATCAGCACCATATCCGGTGACAAGCTCAAGATCAATTCCTTCTTCTTTGAAATAGCCATTTTCAATTGCAACGTACATAGGTGCGTAGAAGCAGGAATGAGCGACTTCATTTAATCTTACCTTTTCCCTTTTGCCTGTTTGGGCAGCAGAATCTTTATCATTTGAACAACCTCCAATGCATGGAATACATAACGCCATAAGTAGAAGCGGAAGGAGAAGCTGCCATAATCTGTGCGTGTATTTCTTATTTGAATGTTTCATCGAAATCACCACAAAAATAGAAGTTAGCTTATTATATGCATGGATATATACAGGTGTGTAACGATTATTCCTGATAAGGGATGATACATTTCTTATAACAGTAGGGATACAAAAAAATATCCTCTGACAGCGTATGCATTTCCGGCGCTCTATATGTGGAGACGGGAAATGGGACTTACGATTGCAGGGAATGATGATTTTTTTGTGATCCACAGTGACAGTATGGACGGATATTTCTATCCCTGTGGAGAGGAAAAAGCCTGTGGGGAATGTGTGAAACAGTTATTGGAGCAAAATGATGAAGTGAATCTGTTCTATCTGGGAAATGCTCAAATAGAGCAGGCACAGAGTCTTGGGATCAGGGTCAGTGAGGATAGAGATTCCAGCGAATATATTTATGAATGGAGCACTTTTTCGCACCCAACACAGGGCAATGGGCATTGTATACATGATAAGGTGAGAAGATTTTCCAAGAACACAGAGTATACAGTCCGAAGAGTAACCTCTGCGGATAAGGAGAAACTGGTGCAGATAACCAGAGAGTGGGAGAGCACCAGAAAGGAAGAAACTGATGTGGCAGCAGTTCTTCAGGCAATCGGTCATATAGATGAGCTGGAACTGGAAGGCGTTATGATCGAGGCAGCAGATGGTATGGCATTTACTCTGAGCTATCGTAATACACAAGATGTATATACTTTCAGTATAGTAAAATTCACACCGCAGCTTTCGGCTGATGTAATAGCCGTCTGTGCCCATGAGCTTGCAAAAGCCCTCAATGGCAGCGGTCAATACATAGATCTGGAGGAGGCTCTGGGAAAGGAAGGAATGCGGAGGATGAAGACATCCTATCATCCTAACAGGCTGGAAATGGCTTATAAGGGGGTGTATCGCAGATGAACAGAAATGAACATTACTTTGCGGGAAAGATGTTCCACAGGATGTTATGGCCTGCTCTGATAGCAGGGATCAGTCAGGCGTTCTCTGATATTATAGACTCGGTTGCCCTTGGCTCCGGTATGGGAGCAGAGGGACTTGCAGCAATCGGAATCGTTACGCCGCTGTATATTCTGTTCAATGTCATCGGGTACGGATTTGCTGTGGGAGGCTCGGTACAGTTTAGTCAGAGTCTGGCAGAAGGCAGGAGAGAGGAAGCAGTCAGACAGTTCAATATAACAATAGAGATTATGCTGCTCTGGTCGATAGTCATTGTTATTGTATCCAATCTGTTGATGAAACCGTTGCTTTTCCTGCTTGGTGTAACTGCCAGTGATGGGGAACTTTACCGTTTATGTATGGATTATGCCCGTATTATGATGGCCTTTACACCAGTATTTCTGCTGAATCTGGTGCTCTATGATTATCTGAAAAGCGACAACGGACAGATACTGGCAACCATTAGTACGGTGACTGGATGTGTACTGGATGTGACATTGAATATCGTTTTGGTCATTATTCTGGGATATGGTGTGAAGGGCTCCATCTGGTCTACAGTGCTTGCATTATGTGTCAGTGTTGCTGTCATGTTATTACATTTTATCAGAAAAAAGAATGTACTCAGATTTCAGTTCTTTATTCCCTCAAAAGAGGAAATAATGCAATGCATGATGGAATTCAGAGTCGGTCTGTCCACTTCCATCAAAGATCTGTATCAGCTCGCCTTTGAACTGACGGCGAATAATCTGTTACTTCGTCTGGCGGAGGGGGACGGAACAGTTTATGTAGCAGCCTTTAATGTTGTATTGAATGTATCTTACTTTACCTGTTGTGTTGCAGATGCAGTTGTCGGTGCGATACAGCCACTAACGGCAACATTCCATGCAGAACGAAACAGAGATAATCTCAGGTTTTCCATGAAACAGGCATTTATCTGGGGAGGTGCAATGACTGCCGTAATTTCTCTTGTGATCGGCTGGAGGGCTGCAGATGTTGCGAATCTGTTTGGAATGAGGGATTCCATGACAGTGTATGCTGTGAGGGCATTCTGTCTAGGTACCGTATTCGATGCGGTTATTACGATTTTTGCAGGTTTCCTGCAGAGCATAGAGGATGAAAAGACAGCAGGCAGGATCATAGGCATCCGATATCTGTATCTTTTACTACCGTTGACTGTTGTATTGAGCATGATCGAGCTGTCATGGTTCTGGTGGGTAATGCCGACAGCCGCGGTCATAAGCTGTATTTTGATGGCAGGAGCTGTAAGGAAAGTATCACAGAAGCTGTCAGTGCATCCAAAAGGAGTGTTAGCCTATACATTGTGTGAAGAACAGGATATGGGAGCCTTAATTGAGCAGATTATAGAGTTCTGCAAGGAACAGAGTGCTACGATGCAGCAGATGAATCTGGTCAATATGGCAGTGGAAGAAATCTGTACGGCCATTTTTCATAATGCTTTCACAGGGGCAAAGGATGAATATATCCAGATCACAGTGATCAGAGAAACTGACCAGGATTTTGTACTGCATGTAAGAGACAGTGCTGTTTCCTATAACCCATTTGATGTGAAGGTCAGCAGGAAGGATATTGACAGGAATGATTATCTGGATAATGTTGGGATTCTGATGATCAGGAAGAAAGCCAAACTTTTTGATTACAGAAGGTGTCAGGGTTTTAACGTATTGATGGTTACAGTGTAGGAAAGGTATGGTTATTAAAATGAAAAAGGTATCAATTGCCGTAAAACTGGCATTTCTGGTAAGTATCATAGCAGTTGCCATTACAGCAGTATCTATTATTGTAAGCTACAAGACTCATTGCACTACAGAAGATCAGTTCTATAAAGAAGTGGTATCGAGGATTGCCAATACAGTAGCAGCACAGCTTGATCCGGATCAGGTAAATCTGTTGGTAGAGGCGGCACAGGATGAAACGTTACAGCAGTTGTCCTTATCCGGAGATGAAGAAGCGGTAAAGGATTGGCTCATGCAGAATGATCTGTATGATGATTATTGTGAGATTAAGAATGAACTGGAATTGTTCAGAACAAAGATGAAAATTCTGGATATTTATCTACAGACGCAGCAGGGGCAGTTTTCGATTACATTGGTAGATCCTGCGGAGTCAGTCAGTACATTCGGATATCCTACAGAGAATGAGCCGGAGTTTGCACAGTATACGAGCAATATGCGTATCCCTGCTACAGTTTCCAATGGAGATTATGGATGGTTGTGTTCCTGTTATGAAGTCTTTTATAATACTTCAGGAGATGCGATCGCAACGGTCGGTGTTGATATCAGTATGGACAGGATCATGGCTATCAGGGGGAAGTATCTGGCGAAGCTGGCGGTATCTATGATCGGGTTAATGATATTGCTTGGCGTGGCAATGGTATGGTACAGCAGAAAATCCATAGTAGTACCGATTCAGAAGCTGACTAAGGCTGCAGAAGGCTTTTTAAAGAATGAAAATGAACATGACGAAAATGGTGGTGCTCTTAGCGAACCTATGGAACTGGATATTCATACCAGAGATGAAATAGAAACATTGTATCATACCATCCGAACCATGGAGATCAATATAAATGAATACACCACAAATCTTATGACAGTGACTGCGGAAAAAGAAAGAATCGGTGCAGAGTTGAATGTTGCAACTAAGATTCAGGCAGATATGCTTCCGTCTATTTTTCCACCTTTTCCTGAAAGGCATGAATTTGAGATCTATGCAACAATGACACCGGCTAAGGAGGTTGGTGGAGATTTCTATGATTTCTTTCTGGTGGATGACAAACATCTGGCAATGGTGATCGCAGATGTGTCCGGTAAGGGCGTTCCGGCTGCATTATTTATGGTAATATCAAAAACCCTGCTTAAAAATGCCCTCATGCAGGGAATGTCTCCGGAACAGGCGCTGGCAAATGTCAATAATCAGCTATGTGAGAATAATGAATCCTACATGTTTGTTACTGTATGGACGGGCATTATGGAAATTACTACAGGTAAGGTTACAGCGGCAAATGCAGGGCATGAATATCCGGCGATCCGTAAGGCGGATGGAGCGTTTGAACTGATCAGGGACAAGCATGGGCTTCCACTTGGAAGTATGGAGGACTTTGTATACACGCAGTATGAATTTGAAATAGAAGCAGGCGGTACTTTGTATGTGTATACAGATGGTGTTGCAGAAGCAACAGATGCAGACAATCAGCTATATGGAACAGACAGAATGCTTACAGCATTAAATAAAGAGGCTGATGCTGCGCCGGCACAGCTTCTTGCCAATGTTGCAAAGGGAATAGGAGAGTTCGTAGGAGAAGCGCCACAGTTTGATGATATTACAATGCTGTCGTTGAAACGCAAATAATGGAGGAATAGCCGGATGAGGGAGATCACAGTTGATGCAACAATCGAAAATGTGCAGACGATAACGGATTTTGTAGATAAGAGACTGGAAGAGATTAACTGTCCGATGAAGGCACTGATGCAGATCAATATTGCCATTGATGAGCTGTGCAGTAATGTGGCGCGCTATGCATATTCAGGTAAGAAGGGGCAGATCACTGTCGGTGTGGACACATTAGGAAAGCCAATGGCTGTTCAGATTACTTTCATTGATGAAGGAGTGCCTTATGATCCACTGCAGAAGAAAGATCCTGATATTACTTTATCTGCGGAAGAGAGGAAAATCGGAGGACTTGGAATCTATATGGTCAAGAAAACAATGGACGAATTCCATTATGAATATAAAGACGGCAAGAATATTGTAACGGTTCGCAAAATAGTGGAAAATTAAGTGATTGGTAATATTTTATTTTGGTGTTTGCAATCGAATGTATTTTTGGTATACTTAAGGACGACGCGATTAATTTGAAGTAAGGGAGATTGTCATGAGTATTTATGATTCATTGAATGAACAACAAAAGAAGGGTGTATTTACCACACAGGGACCGGTATTGATCCTTGCAGGCGCAGGTTCCGGCAAGACGAGCGTACTGACCAGACGTATCGCCTATCTGATCGAGAATACAGGCGTGAATCCATGGAATATCATGGCAATTACTTTCACCAATAAAGCAGCAGGAGAAATGAGACAAAGAGTCGATGATATCGTTGGATATGGCTCTGAGAGTATATGGGTCGCTACTTTCCATTCTACCTGTGTGCGGATACTTAGAAGACATATAGACAGACTTGGATATGATAACAGCTTTTCTATTTATGATACAGATGATCAGAAGAGTGTTATGAAGGAAGTCTGCAAGAAACTGGATATCGATACCAAGATGTTAAAAGAGAAAACCATTCTGGGGGCGATTTCTTCTGCAAAGGATAATCTCATTACACCATTAGACTATGAAATGTCTGCAATGGGGGACTATAATAAACGGAAGATTGCAAATGCATATAAAAAATATCAGCTGTTATTAAAAAAGAACAATGCATTGGACTTTGATGACATTATTGTAAAGACAGTAGAATTATTTAAGGTATGTCCTGATGTGCTGGAGAACTATCAGAACCGTTTCCGGTATATTATGGTAGATGAGTATCAGGATACCAATACAGCACAGTTTGAACTGATCCGATTATTGGCACAGCGCAGCCGTAATTTGTGCGTGGTAGGTGATGATGACCAGTCTATTTATAAGTTCCGTGGAGCAAATATCCGAAATATTCTGGATTTTGAGAAAGTATATCCGGAAGCAACAGTCATCAAACTGGAACAGAATTACCGTTCGACACAGAATATTCTGGATGCTGCCAATGATGTGATCCGTAATAATATCGGCAGAAAAGACAAGGCACTCTGGACAGACAGAGGAGCAGGAAACAGAATCCATTTCAGACCATTTGATAATGCATATGAAGAAGCAGAATACATAGCAAGTGATATTAAATCCAAAAAATATCAGGGAACCAGCGATTATGGGCAGTGTGCGGTGTTATACAGAACCAATGCACAGTCAAGACTTCTGGAAGAAAGTTTTATCAGAGAAGGAATCCCATATGATGTAGTAGGTGGTGTGAACTTCTATGCCAGAAAAGAAATCAAGGACTTGCTGGCTTATTTAAAGACAATTGATAATGGAAAAGATGATCTGGCGGTTAAGCGAATCATCAATGTTCCCAGAAGAGGAATCGGCGCAGCCAGTGTGAATAAAGTACAGGATTATGCAGACCATATGGGTATCAGCTTCTTTGAGGCATTACAGAGACTGGATGAAATTACTGCAATTGGCAAAGCGGGAGAGAAACTTCGGAATTTCACAGTCATGATACAGATGTTCCGCACAAAGTTACAGCATGGAACACTGGAAGATTTAATAACAGATGTAATTGAAACAACCGGATACACAAACGAACTAGAAGAATCAGATGATGAGGATGCAGAAGACCGTCTGCAGAATATTGATGAATTGATATCCAAGATCGTGAGCTTTGAGCAGGAAAGGGAAGAACTTGGAGAAGAGGCAACGTTGTCTGCTTTTCTGGAAGAAGTAGCGCTGGTTGCAGATATTGACGGTGTTGATAAAGATGATAACAGAGTATTGTTAATGACTTTACACAGTGCAAAGGGACTGGAATTTTCACAGGTATATCTGGCAGGAATGGAAGATGGAGTATTCCCAAGTTACATGACGATCACATCTGATGACCCCGCAGAAATTGAGGAAGAAAGAAGACTGGCATATGTTGGGATCACCAGAGCCAGAGATGATCTGACGATCACTTATGCGAAGCAGCGAATGATGCGAGGTGAGACACAGTACAATCCGATCAGCCGTTTTGTAAAGGAAATTCCGGAGAATCTGCTGGATAATAAACTTCCAACCCTTAAGAAGTGGGGCTATGATGATTATGAAGAAGATTCCAGAGAACGCAGTCATTTCAAGACGAAGCCTTTTGCAGGAAGTGGATTTGATCCAGTCTATCAGAAGCCGGTACTGTCGGATGACGTATTTGACAAACCCAGGAATAACTGGGAAGCAGCAGAACAGACAGTAAAGAAAAATAACTGGGAATTGGCTGCAGCCTCTATGGAAAAAACAAAAATTGTTAAAAATACACCTGTTATGAATCAGACCAGACAACAGCCCAAGCCGCAATCACAGCCGCAGCCCAGAGATATTTCCTCTATTATAGCTTCCAGACCAAAGGCTGTTGTGAAGAAAAAGGAAACACCGGCTGCAAATAAACCATATATTGCCAAATCACTGGATGGACTGACGAAAGGTGTGCCAACGACCCAGGGAGGTCTTTCTTACGGAGAAGGCGATAGAGTGCGCCATATTAAATATGGAGATGGCACTGTAGTGAAGATTGAAAAAGATGTTCGTGATTATAAAATAACAGTTGTTTTTGACAAAGTAGGACAGAAAATCATGTATGCTGCATTTGCAAAGCTGCAAAAAATATTGTAAAAATCTCCATGGGTATCCGTGAAGAATAAATTTTCTGTTAATTTCGTGATAAGGTGTAGTAAACCAAACAAAAAAGTGTTATCATAGTGATAGAATAAGCGTTAATAAGTGACAACGCAAAAGGTATGTGCATTATGTATATTGAATAAAGACCATAAAGGAAGGGGTAATATTATGAAGAACTGGGATGATGTAGTTGATTTTCTTCAGGAAAAGAACCTGTTAGGCAGAAATTGTTGTTTAAAGAAAGAAGAAGAGAAGAAATCTAATATCTGGGTATGGATACTTGCTATTGTTGGTGGTATTGCAGTAATTGCCGGTATTGCATATGCAGTATATCGTTATCTGACACCAGATTATATAGATGAATTCGATGACGACTTTGATGATGATTTCGAAGATGATTTCTTTGACGACGAGGAAGAAGAATCTGAAAAAGAAGATAAGAAGACAGAATAAGTAGTAAATGCAGAAGATATAAGGGGATGCTGCAACAGGCATCCTCTTTTTGCGTGAATAAGCAGAGCCATGGCCTCAGGAGTAATTTTCATACATGTATGAAAAATTACTCCTGAGACTATGGCGAGCAACGCGACCGAGCGAAAGAAGTTCGCGAGGTGCTGCTTATTTACGATTGAGAAGGCAGGAGAAGAGGCGAGCAACGCGACCGAGCGAAGGAAGTTCGCGAGGTGCTGCTTATTCACACGCAAATTTACAGGTTACGGAAAGGCATGATTATTAGTATGAAAAAAGGACAGATATGTGAAGGATATGTAGAGCGACTGGATTTTCCTAATAAAGGAATCCTGAATTGTGAGGATGAAAAAGTAGTAGTCAAGAATGTACTCCCCGGACAGAAAATATCCTTTATGATAACCAAGAAAAGAAAAGGTAAGGCAGAAGGGAGACTACTGGAAGTTCTTGAAAAGTCACCCTGTGAGATTGCAAGTCCCTGTCCTCATTTTGGAGAGTGTGGTGGCTGCGCTTATCAGACCCTGCCATATGAGAAACAGCTGGAATTAAAGGAAGAACAGGTAAAGCGATTATTGACACCTGTTTTTGAAAAACAGGCTCAGTTAGAGGGTGCGACACAGACAACGCAGGAATATATGAGTCAGATCTTTGAAGGAATCAAGGGAAGTCCCGTACAGAGTGCCTATCGTAATAAGATGGAATTCTCATTTGGTGATGAGGTGAAGGACGGACCACTTTCCCTTGGAATGCATAAAAGAGGAAGTTTCTATGATATCGTAGCAGTCCGTCAATGCCAGTTGGTTGATGAGGATTACAGACAGATATTGGGCTGCACATTGGATTACTTTTCAGGGAAAGGAACCTCCTTTTACCATAGATTAAGGCATGAGGGCTATCTGCGTCATCTGTTAGTCCGTAAAGCACAGAAAATGGGAGAAATCCTCATAGCATTGATTACGACAACACAGGAAGAACAGGATTTACAGCCCTATGTGGATGCCTTACTTTCATTGCCCTTGAAAGGAAAAATAACAGGTGTTCTTCATACGAAAAATGATTCAGTAGCAGATGTAGTACAAAGTGATGAAACGGAATTACTATATGGGCAGGATTATTTCTTTGAAGAACTGTTGGGATTAAAATTCAGAATTTCCCAATTCTCATTCTTCCAGACCAACAGCCTGGGTGCAGAAGTTCTCTATGAGACGGCAAGAGAATTCATGGGTGATATTTCGGATCATGGTAAAAATGACAAGACAGTATTCGATCTCTATAGCGGAACAGGAACGATCGCACAGCTTCTGGCTCCCGTAGCAGGCAAGGTTATCGGCGTGGAAATCATTGAAGAAGCGGTGGAAGCCGCCAGAGAAAATGCCAAACTTAATCATCTCGATAACTGTGAATTCATTGCAGGTGATGTATTAAAGGTCATCGGTGATATCAAAGAAAAGCCGGATTTCATAGTTCTTGATCCCCCACGTGATGGCATTCACCCCAAGGCATTACAGCATATCATCGACTACCAGGTAGACAGGATCGTGTATATCAGCTGCAAACCCACCAGCCTTGCCAGAGACCTGGATATCATGATAGAACAGGGATATCGGATGGAAAGAGTGGCGGCAATTGACCAATTCCCAAATACGGGGCACGTTGAGACAGTGTGTCTTTTGTCCAAACTCCATGAGGCGAAGCATCATGTGAATGTGAAACTTGATATGGATGAGATGGATTTGACAGCTGCGGAGAGCAAGGCGACTTATGAGGAGATAAAGAAGTACGTAGCTGAACATAATGATGGGATGAAAGTAAGTAATCTATACATTGTGCAGGTAAAGGCTAAGCATGGAATCATTGAGCGAGAGAATTATAATTTACCTAAGTCAGAGGAAGCCAGACAGCCTAAGTGTCCTAAGGAGAAGGAAGAGGCTATTGTTTGGGCACTGAAATATTTTCAGATGATTCGTGATAGACAGATACTTGATGATATGGTGGAAAGCGTAAGAGAGCATACTCCATTGGTCTAAGGAAATTGTACCAAGCCCAAATTACGAAATATTCAAGTAAACATAATTGGAAGTTATTCTAGCTCCTGTGTTCTGCTTTTATTATATTCCGTAACTTTAGATTTATCAGGAGTCATATATTCTTTCATATTCTCCTGCAATAGAAGTAACTCCTTTAGTTCCTTATTTGTTTTATCGTTTTGTGCCTGTAACTGCTGGCGGTTATGGGTTAACTATGCAGATGTTGATCTGTATGCAGTACGCTCAACAGGAAACATCGGAGGCATCACAGGCAGAAATACAGGAATTAGTATAATTGACGGAGCATATTACAGTGCAGAGGCTAAACAGCAGTCTGGTAATCAGGTTGCTGAGACAAATAAGGCAGTAGGAACCAATGTTACCATGTTCTCTACAGGTATTATTAAAAATACTGAAGAAAAAACAAGAGCAGACGTTCTGATGACAAGAATAAAGCATGAATCTACAGGTAATTCAGGCTCACAGTCCTCTTCTCAGTACTCAGGAGAAGGAAACCGAAGAAGTTATGATTCCAAGTGAGGAAGCACCCAAAGCGGATTCCGTAACAGGCAATACATCTGTCCTTTTCTCTCTGACCGTGTTATGGTACAATAATGTGAAATCAAATTATAAAATACGAGGGAGAGATAAGAGATGAATGAGAAAAGTAAGAAAGGGTTTCAACCTATTTATTTAGTGGCAATTGCCTATGTACTGGTAGTATATCTTTTC
>CAYRAW010000048.1:0-14998 GCA_964422225.1 uncultured Roseburia sp. | reverse complement strand
GATGTGTCTCGCGATCCGTTTCGTCATGGGAGAAACATTTCAAGGCAGGTTACGTGGCTATTCTGATTTCTACTGCTTTTTTTGATGTGTTATCATACCTTGTAAAATGGTATCTGGAAAAGGAAGAGGCTGACAAGATTAACCGAAAAATTGCACAGCACCGAAAAATGAAAAAGTAGTATTTATGCTGTTTAGTGATGATAGGAATTTGACTTTAGAAAAGGAGAAAAGCAATGAAAAAGTGGTATGAAGAAGAATATAATTTTGAAATCGAGGTTACAGGATTTTTAAGAAGTGATCACACAGAGAATTATTGTAGAAATGGAGAAGAAATAGGCGATAAGTATGTGTGTACTTATGGATGTCCGGTAAATGAACAGTGATTTGGCATATGCTCTAAAATGATGCAGATTCTTTATGGAGATATGCAGGCAGTAAGAAGTGGTGGTAATCTGTCTTTGGTTGGGGGAACGGAGCCACTTGTTAAGGATTATGTATGTCCGGATGGTTGTGTCTGTTTTCGCATGAAAGCTACGAAAACAGGAGATCAGAATTTTTATAAGGATGGAATAAACGGTAACAATTCATATAATGCATAGGCAACAATTGCTTGACATTCTCAAAAATGAGAATATAATTAAAACAGAGAATAGATAATAAAGGGAGAGGCAAGCAATGAAAACAGAGGTTGCAGAGGTCTTTATGAATCCTGTTCGTCAGAGGATTATTCAATATTTGCTGGTGCATGAGAAAGGCACTGTAAAAGAAATCAAAAAAGGATTGCCGGATATTCCCAGTGCCAGTTTATATCGTCATATAAAAATATTGAATGAAAGTGCATTTATTGTTGTTGTCGAGGAAAATAAAATCCGTGGAACAGTGGAAAATGTTTATCAGTTGAACAGGGCTGCACTGGAGGTTGATGATGAGAATGGTACTGCAGTCCAGATGTCGCTGTTAAGTCTCTGCGCTGCATTTGCAAAGTATTTTTCCAGCGGGCATGCCAATCCGCGAAAGGATTTACTGATGCTGACCAGTTGTACACTGACATTGACGGATGAGGAATTTATACAATTTTTGACAGAACTGAATGAAGTTGCAGCCAAATACATGACGAAACCCGTTACAAAGACAAGTGTATCCCGTCAGATCACGCTGGTGTCATCTCCTGTTGATTTATAGAGGGGGAAAAAGATATGGAATATTCCTTAAAAAATCAATGGATTCCCTGCCCTGCATGTGGTGGGAATACAAGGACGAAAGTACGGGAAGATACCGTGTTGTATCATCAACCATTGTTTTGCCCGAAATGTAAGAGAGAGTATCTCGTAAATGTTAAACAATTCAAAATGCAGATTGTAAATGAGCCAGACGCTAAGACGCAGAGCTGATCCACGAAAAGAAAAATAATGGATTGGTTCTGCTTTTTTATTTAAACGGGGGGAGAAAATGGAAACAAACAGATTGATTTTAAGAAGATATGATATGACAGATTTTCAGGATTTATATGAATATCTTTCTGATCCAGGGGTTGTGAAGTTTGAACCATACAAACCGATGACGAGGGCAGAGGTAGAGGAAAATCTTGCGTGGAGAATCAGTACAGATGGAATGATTGCCGTTGAACTGAAAGAAAATCACAAGATGATAGGAAATATATATTTGGGAAAGAGAGATTTTGACTCACTTGAATTGGGCTATGTATTCAACAGAGCATATTGGGGAAAAAGTTATGCGTATGAGAGTGTTCAGGCTTTACTGGAGCATGCCTTTGAACAGGGAATACATAGAGTTTATGCAGAATGTGACCCATTAAATACTGCCTCATGGAAACTACTGGAACGGATTGGTTTTCATAGAGAAGCATTTTTCAGACAAAATGTGTTTTTCTGGAAGGACGAGGATGGATTGCCGGTTTGGAAGGATACCTATGTATATGCGAAGTTAAAAGAAGAACGGAAATGTGGAGGTATGTATGAAAAATAGAAAACCATTATTGTTTGTAGCTGCATTATTGCCAGTAGCAATCATCGGTGGGATATTTACAGGCATGTATACATTTGCGGGATATACAGAAGAAATGAGACAACTGCTTTTGGTACAGTTTGGTGGATATGCGCAGTATCTTGCAATTGTTGTAGTGCAAACGATGCTGTATGCAGCAGTATGTGGGTTCTTTGGTTATATTCTTGCAGATAAGACAGGACTGCTAAAGCCTTTTATATTAGAAAAGAAGAAACTGGCAATCTCAGGGATAGTAACACTTGTATGTGGTGTAGTGTTTGGGCTGGATTATTGGATATTTGGAACCCATATTCCAGAAGTTGCAGATTCCTGCCAAAATATAACATATAGTAATGTGATAGCCTCGGTACTATATGGTGGGATTATTGAAGAAGTGATGATGCGGTTATTTCTGATGTCTTTGATAGCCTTTAGTTTGTGGAAACTGTTTTATCGTGCGCTGCCAAAAGAAAAGATTCCAGTGAAGGTTTTTATCATAGCAAACGTGATAGCTGCGTTATTATTTGCAGTCGGTCATTTACCGGCAACATTTCTTACATTTCGGACAGTAAATGCGCTCGTCATTATCCGTTGCTTTTTATATAATGGCGGTTTGGGGCTTGTGTTTGGCTGGTTGTATCGAAAATATGGGATTCAATATGCAATGATAGGGCATGCCGGAACGCATATTATTTCTAAATTAGTCTGGTTGCTTGTAATTTGTGTATGTGCAATTAGTGGTATTTTCAATGGAAATAAAGTTTCATATGCGAATAGTTTTCGTATGGATTATTCTATCCTGGATAGGCAGGAGGATACTGTGATGGAGTTGCTTTCTGGAGATGAATTGCAGGTGGAAATTGTACAGACACAAGGAAGTGTAGATGTGATGATAGGAATGGATGGGGAAGAACCAATTTATGAAGGAAGTAATCTTACAGAAATAAGTTTCACACTTAATATTGGAAAAACAGGTGATTATCATATTTCAGTAACAGGGAATAAAGCGAAGGGGTATGTTTCATTTGAAAGACAGGAAAAATAAAGCCAGAGATTGGGTGCAAACAGGTCAATAAATTCAAGTTGTTAGTGAGGTAGTAATATGATTAGAATTATGAAAGCAAGTGATTTAGCACAATGTGGTAGGATTTATGCAAAAGCATTCCCGATAGAACATTGGGGAATAGACTGGACGGCAGAAAATGCAACAGACTATCTTCAAGATTTTTTTGAACAGAAAAGGTTTGTTGGATATGTATATGAAGAAAATGAAGAGGTGTTAGGTTGCATATTCGCACTTTGTAAGATTTCGGGAAGCAAAAAAGAGATTTACATTAATGAGATGGCAGTACTTCCTAAACGACAGGGTCTTGGAATAGGTAAGCAACTATTGAATGCTGTTAAAGATTACATATGAAAACAGCTTAAAAGCTGCTATTGAAAATGAGGATACACAGTGTGTGAGCGATATTAGAAGGAATATGGAGTTGTTAAAGAATTTTCCACAATATCACTTTGAAATATCAAAATTTACGTGTGGAAATACGCATGGAGATTATCAGATATCACAGATTATATGGAACAAAGAACATATAGCTGGTGTAATAGACTGGACTTGTGCCTGCATACATCCTTATATTTGGGAAGTGGTAAGATCGTATATTTTCATGGCTCCAGAATGTAAAAATGGTGATATTGACATAGAAGCACTTGCTCGATATATAAGAGAATACCGTAAAATATTGCCATTGAATCGGTATGATGTGGAGAATGCAGGAAATCTGTTTTATTATTTTCTGGCGGTATGTGATTTCTATGGACAGTATTATCAGGCACACAGCAGGAACAGGAATATCTATTTGGAACAGGCTCAAATGTCTGCAAAACTGTTGCTGTGGTTTGAGCGTAATATAACAGGACTGAATGTGCGTTTGTCAGAGTTGCTTTCTAAAGAGGATAATTGGAGTGAAATAGATCCGTTTATTGAGAATGGACAATTAAAGGCACTCCCTTCAAAATACAAGAAGAAACTGATTGCCATTTATTATGTTGCAACAAAAATGGAAAAGAGAAAATATACAGAGAAAGAACTGAATCAGGAAATTGATAAATGGACAGCATTTCATGATCCGGCAACAATTCGAAGAGAAATGTATAATAAGCATTTATTGGAAAGAAACAGGGACGGAAGCTACTATTGGCTTGGAGAAGTTCCACAAATGGATGAATTTCTGGCGCAGTATTTATAAGTAAAAGGGAAAAGGATAAGAAGTATGGTAATACATTATGAAATTTTAAATAGTAAAAATTTTAACAAACATTCACTGGATCATTTTGTGAGATACCAGAAGGTGAAGGAGTGCTGGCGCAATGTGGATGGACAATGGAAACTGGTGCCGATAGAATTTGAAGAAAACTGGTCGGTAGAACAGTGTCAGAAGATTGCAGCAGATGTAGCATTACATATGGAAAAAGATCAGACCGCAATAGGGGTATTTGATGGAGAAGAGGTTATTGGATTTATTACCGTTTCCCATAACATATTTGGAAATATTGCAAAGTATGTGGAACTGGTGTGCTTCCAGGTCTCCGAGCCTTATCGTGGAATGGGAATCGGAAAAGCACTTTTTTATCAGGCATGTGAGGAAGCAAGGCGGTTAGGAGCGGATAAGTTGTATATTTCTGCACACTCTTCTAAGGAAAGTCAGGCTGCATACAAGGCACTTGGCTGTGTTCATGCAAAGGAGATTAACCAAAAACTGGCAGAGAAAGAACCCTGTGATGTACAGCTTGAATATGTCCTTGACAAAAGCTGCTTTCTATGAGAAGAATAATTATGCACTCTTGGAGTCTTCTAAATGAAGCATTCAGAGAGTACGTTAATTGTATAAGGGAGTGGATAAAGAAATGAAGATTAGAAAAATGGTAATTGAGGATTATGAAAAAGTATATCAGTTATGGATGTCCTGCACAGGGATGGGACTCAATAATCTGGATGATTCCAAAGAAGGAATTGAAAAGTTCCTAAAAAGGAATCCGGACACCTGTTTTGTGGCAGAAGATCATGAAATTATTGGCGTGATCTTGGCTGGAAATGATGGCAGGCGAGGATATATTTATCATATGGCAGTGCACCCGGATCATAGAAAACAGGGGATTGCTGCAAGTTTAGCAGAGCATGTAGAGAAGGCAATGGCAGCATTGGAAATTAACAAAGTGGCTTTGGTAGTGTTTGAACGAAATGATACTGGAAATTCGTTTTGGGAGAAGCAGGGCTTTACAGTAAGAGATGATTTGATTTACCGCAATAAAGCATTGACAGATATTGTCAGAATAGATACGTAATAACAGGGAAGGTGGTCATGCTGATTGCAGATAGTTTAGCGGCTCTCGGAACGATGGCAGTTCTTTGTCTTACGATAGCAGGAAGACTGGAAATCTGGCACATTTATCTTGTAAATGCAATAGTAGGATGCAGTAATGCATTTCAGCAGCCGGCATCTTCGGTTGCCGTGTTCAGGCTGGTTCCGAAGGAGAAACTGGAGATGGTCAGTGGAATGAATTCTTTTTCCATGAATCTGGTTACAATTGTAAGCCCTGTGCTTGCGGCGTTTTGTTATGGAGTATTTGGAATGGGGAGCGTATTGCTGATAGATATCATAAGTTTCATGGCGGCGTTTCTTGTATTGTTATTTCTGATAAAGATCGAAGAAGAGAAGGATACAGTCCCAAAGACATCTGTATTTAGTGGAACGGCACAGGGATGGAAGTTTTTATGGAAGAACAGGGGACTTCTTGTAATGATGATGACGATGGCTGCAATAAACTTTTTCTCCAGATTGACCTATGAAAACATTCTTTCTCCTATGATTTTAGCAAGAAGCGGAGAAGATGATATGGTGCTCGGACTGGTTCTGTCGCATTGTCTTTCTTATTGGGAGATATTTTGATGGCAGTCGGGAGAAATGGTATATTCTGGTCCATTGCCGGAATAGCAGCGAGTCTGCCGATCCCATTTATCATGGCGGCGAATAATGTGGTCATGTATTCAAAGGTGCCACAAGAGATGCAGGGACGGGTGTTTGCTGTGCGTAATGCCATACAGTATAGCACGATACCGATTGGTATTCTATTGGGAGGTGTGCTGGCTGATTATGTCTTTGAACCATTTATGATGTCTGACGCTCTAATCGTACCTATATTGGAAAAACTTGTAGGAACAGGAGCTGGAAGCGGCATGGCATGCATGTTTTTGTGTACCGGAATGCTTGGATTTATCATTAGCTGTATTTCGTATAAAAATAAAGATATTCAGGCATTGAATGAAATAGAATGAGGTGTTGCTATGAGCAAATATGATTCTTTATGGAAGTGGATCAAAGAAAATAAAACAGACAATTTCAAGTTGACTTATGCTGAAATTGAAAACATTGCTGGAGTGCCTATAGATCATTCGTTCCTTACATTCAAAAAGGAACTTTTGGAGTATGGATTTAAGGTAGGAAAAATTTCCATGAAAGAGCAGACAGTAACATTCGAAAAACAGGAGAGACAGAATAACATGAAATTAGTAAGCGATTATATGCGTGATGATACGCTGCGTCACGCTTTAAATGAATTAACCAGGAAAATATTCTGCTTCGATTTTGAAAGCTGGGTAACGGGCGGATATTTTGAGGGTGATTACATCCCGTATTCATTTATGGAAAATGGCAAAATGATTTCCAACGTATCTGCAAACCGCATGACTTTCCTTCAAAATGGTGTGAAAAAGAATTACATACAGATCGGAACTGTCATGACTGATGAGAATTACCGTAAACAGGGATTGGCAAAAAAGCTGATTGAGCATGTAATAAAACAGTATGAGAACGAGTGTGATGGATTTTATTTGTTTGCAAATTTGGGTGCTGTAGATTTTTATGACAAGTGTGGCTTTTCAAAAGAAATGGAGTACCGATATTCAGTAAAGGAAGAATTTTGTAGAAAAAAACCGACAGGAGAGATTTTCATGCCTGTAAACACAGCAGATGAACAGATGAGGCAGAAATACATGGATATGGTTCGCCACAGTGCAGTTCATTCATCTATGGAGCAGATCAATAAATTGGGGCTTCAGATGTTCTATACCGCAGATATGGGAAACGTATATTATGCAAAGGATATGGACTGTTTCATTGTTGCAGAGATGGAGGAAGACACTTTGCTTTTGCAGAGTATCATATGTGAGAACAAAGTGACACTTTGGAATGTATTGTCACGAATAGGTGGTGAATATCATAGATGCCGACTAGGGTTTACACCTGTTCAGGATGATATGCAGATGTGTGTCGCAGAGCAATACGATGGAAGTGATGACTACAGGTTGTTTTATAGAGGACAGGAACTAAAAAGTATTGAGCGGGAGAAGCTTTATTTCCCAGAACTTTCTCATGCATAAAAAATAGAGTATAAGCCAGACGCTAAGACGCAGAGCTGTTTTCCTTTGGAAAATGGGTCTGCGTTTTGTGTATAAAGTCTAAAGTACGAAAGGAAGAGAATATGGAGAGTAGAGATTATCAGTTTTTTCATGAAAACGAAGTAAAAGTAACCCTAAGTATGGTCAGAATTTTGCGCTGGTTGATACTGGCATTTCCGGCAATTATGTTTTTTTCGGCAGTGGGATTGTTTCAGTCAGAGATTTCTGATCTGTTGATCATGACAGCCATCGGGCTGATTGTAACGATGGGACCTACGATTGCCTATAAGGCAGGCGTTCCTTCAAACGTGTTGAAAATATATTGTACTTGTAGCATTATGCGGTCTGTTGGCGATTATGGCGAGTAATGCATCAGTGGGAATCTATATGACCTATGCACTTCCGATGGTATTCAGTATTTTCTATTATGATAAAAAGCTGACCTTGCAGACGTCTATATTCAGTTATCTTTTTCTGGTACTTTCCCTGTTTTTGCGCTTGCAGGGGGTAAAACAGGTGGAATTTGACACGAATTTTACATGGTTTGTGAGCAGAAGTGTGGGATTTTTAATTGAAAATATAGTTATGGCGCTGGTATGTGCCAAGATCGCTGAGGGAGCCAGAAAAGTTCTGGAAAACCTGAATAACACACAAAAAATAGCCGTTCTTGTAGAAGAGTGTAATCAGGCATCGACAGAGTTACGTGCAGAAACCGTAAGTTTTAGAGAGAATATTGCAGAATTTCACAGTACAAATGAGCAGATCACCATGGCAGCAGAACAGACTTTGGTGGATTGTGATGGAAATGAGCAGCTTGCCATGGAACTGAATCAGGAAACGAGAACCGCACTTGCCAATGCGGAACACATCAGAGAGCAAAGTAATCAGATGGTCGGTATTGCAGGTGATACCTACGAAAAACTGGGTGAATATATCACATATATGACAGATACCGCAGCAAGCATGGAGAAGATGCGTGAGACTGCTACAGATACGGAGAATTCTATTGGACAGTTGCAGAACGCTATGGATGAGGTGTCAGAATTTGCGCAGACCATAGGAAGTATTACCGCACAGACCAATCTTTTGGCACTGAATGCAAGCATCGAAGCTGCAAGAGCAGGGGAACATGGTAAAGGCTTTGCCGTGGTAGCGGAGGAAGTGCGGGTTCTGGCAGAAAATTCCAAGACAGCAAGTGAGTCGATCAAGGGAATCATAGACAATATAGGAGAACTTCTGGAAAATGTTCAGCTCGCGAATAAACGAAACGTTACTTCGATAGAGGAAGGCCTATTGCAGATTGATGGAGCAAGACAAGAGGCAGAACAGATTGGTAAAATGCAGACAGATTCCAGAGAGATGGCTATGCAGGTTTTGAAAGCCTGTGAAGAAACGGAGCATTTTGCACATAAGCTTGGGGATACTTCTGGGCGGATGCAGGAATTGGTCGCAAGTCTTCGTGAGCAAACAGGTCATGTAGTGGAACAGGGTAAGAGTCAGAAGTCGGTGAGCGATAAGGCAGAGAATGCATTTCTGCGGGTAGAAGATGTGGCTGACAGACTGGTACATATTGCAGTGATTGAATGAAAAAGGATACAATGTGAAGTAAAAAACAGCTGACAACTAAAGAGTACGAGATTATAATAGGAACGTATTATTATTTACGGGAGGATAATTTGATGGTGATCAGAGAATATACAAAGAACGATGAACTTGGATGGCTGAGATGTCGTGTCCTTTCATTTTTGGATTGTTCATATTATAATGATGTTTTAACTCAACGTGAAATTTATGAGAATGATTCAATTTGCCTGGTGGCAGAAGAAGAGGGGAAAATTGTTGGCTTGATTGATGCTGAAATAGAAAAGGAAGCAGGTAGTTTGTGTGTAGCAGGCAAACAAATTGGAGCTGTAATCTGGCATTTGGCAGTGTTACCGGAATATCGTAGAAATCATATTGCAGCTTCCTTATGGGATGAAGTTAAAAAGCAACTTAAATTCAAAGGAATTCAATATTGTGAAGTATGGACACAGGAAGATGAAGCGGCTAATCAGTGGTATTTGTCACAAGGCTTTAAAAATATCAAAGAACAGAACTGGTTACGTTGTTACGCGCGTCCGTCTAAGGCAGATTGGTTTTTGAACCGAAAGAACGTTGGTGAAATATATGGTGTTGAAGAAATGATATTTGAGACAAAATCTTCACGACGTGAGGAAATTTCTGAATACTGTTACAGAATAGATGAGGTTAGACTCTATGCAAGGGAATTATAGTCGGTCAATAAATAAAGAACACTATATACATCCTGATTCAGATGAAATTTGCAGATTTATTCAGCGGATAAAAGGGGACACCACGACGGTAGAAGCCTTTTTTGACAATTTGTTTCGATGGTTTGATGAAAATATTGAATACAGTAGGCTGGATAATCCTTTTATGCCTTTGCAGCGCAGTGATTTGGATTTACTGCATATGAAAAGTGGAACGTGTGGAGATTACACTAATTTGATTGTATCTATACTGCTTACACTGGAAATTCCGGCTAAATATGCATACTTGAAACGGGATTGCTATGGAGATGAACAGGACCATATTTGTGCAGCAGCCTTTTTAAATGACCGTTGGATACTTATTGATGCAACTTTACCTTATCGTAAGTGGAATGGTTTTGATTGTCCTCATCAGGAATATGAATTAATGAAACCCAATATATTTGAGGAGAAGATGAAGCAAATAGAATGTGAATGTTTCTCAAAGGCTGCAAAATGGGGAAAACCACAATACGCAGGTATTTTGTATGCACCGTGGATCTACGATGATGTTGTTCTTTGTACGCCAGAACAAATTGATTCAGTTTTTTATTTATTTATTTTGAGACAGAACGAGGATTGGACGATTTATATAAATTACCTTTCTTATACTGAATCATATGGTCATACATCGATTATGGTAACAGTGACTTCCAAGATGGAGTTATATCAATTTTCTGTATATCCCTGCAATTCAATTTGGGATGATACACAATGGAGCGATGCTTTATCACTCACCGAAGTTCCGGTGAAGTTTTGTACACCGGAATTTTATAGAGTAAGAGAAAGTATGGAACGTAACATACCTAAAATTCTGCAACGAATTGGATTTACGAGAACTTAATAATATTGCTTTGCTGATACAGCCAGTTTCTGAATTTTTCAGGCTGGCTGTTCTTTACTGAACACTTTAAATGCGGTCATCATGTCTTATATTCATTGAACCTTTTTTACCCACAAAATAATATCTTTAACTTAATAAAATGCTGAGAGTAAAATCAAAAAAGATTGAGATGCCAATAATCAGTCAATTCATTACATTGACAGTCATATAAGAATAATGTATAATGCTCAATATATATTAAACGATGTATATTGAAAGTTCTATATGAAAGGATAGTAACTATTCAATTGGTTTTACAACTGAATAGTTATAAAGGATGTATATTATGGCTCCAAAGAATAAGTTTACAAAAAAAGAAATGGTGGATGCTGCCCTGCGGGTTGTACGGGAGAAAGGAATTGATGGGCTGACTGCCAAAACGATGGCAGATGAACTCGGAACTTCTACACAACCAATTTTTACATGCTTTGGTTCTATGGATGGTGTCAGGACAGAGGTATATAAAGATGCAATAAATATTTATGATCGTTATGCAGATGCAGGATTGAGAGAGAGGATTCCTTTCTTTGGAGTTGGAATGCAGTATATTCGATTTGCAAGGGAGGAGCCGGAACTTTACCGACTTTTGTTTCTGACCAGAACACAGGAGAAGGAATATGGAGCAATGAAGGCAATGCGCCATCTACAGGAACTTGTTCGTCCCACATTGACAAACATTTATCATATTACAGAGGAGGAAGCTGATTTGTATTTTCGTGATCTCTGGCTGGTAGTGCATAGTCTGTCTACACTTATTGTTACAGGTGATTGCCCTTATTCAGACAAAGAAATTGGTCAGATTTTGACAGGATTTAGTATTAGTATCTGCAAATCCATTAAGGAAATTCCGGGGTTTGCAGCAGGAACTTATGATCGGGATGCAGCTTTTCAGGCATTGATCAGGAGTGATGAGGAATGAATGATGTAATGGAGGAAGCTGTATGGCACACCCATATGGAGCAGAACCCCGGAGAATTGTGTATCAGCCATAAAGCATAGGAATATATCATTGACAAAACTAACAATATTAGTTACCATAATCTATAATACTAATTATATTAGTTTTTACATAAAAGAATATGAATTTTTCACAAAGATAAGGGGATATTGTTTATGGAATTTAGATTAGCAAAACCAGAAGAAGTAGAAAATCTTGTAAAAATATCAAAAGCAGCATTTGACACGGATATTGAGGTTGGAGCTATAAGTGTTGGTGGTCCGCCGGACTATGATAATTTGAAATGGCATTTGGATATGCAGAAGGCAGGCAATTTATATATAGCCTTGCATGAAGGGACGATAATCGGTGGTGCACTTTTATTCCCAGACGAGAAAGAAAAAGGCGTGATTTATATAGGAAGAATATTTGTTGATCCACAATACTATAGAAAAGGATTTGGAATGAGTTTAATGAATGCCATTGAACAATTATCCCCGAATTTGAAGATTTTTCGATTGGAAACTCCGGTTTGGAATGTAAGAACAAATGCATTTTATCCAAAGTGCGGTTATGCAGAAGTGTTTAGAGACCAGGAATCCGTGTATTATCAAAAAGAAAAATAACTGTTGATTTATAGAAAAGGGAGAGCAACATGAAGTATTCTATAAAAAATCAGTGGATTTCCTGCCCATCCTGTGGAGAAAACACCAGGACGAAAGTGAGGGAAGACACTGTTTTGTATCATCATTTGATATTTTGTCCCAAATGTAAGAGAGAGTATCTGGTAAATGTAAAGCAATTCAAAATTCAGGTCGTAAAGGAACCAGAGATGTTTGTTCTTGGAAAAATCTCATATGAAACCGGAAAAGTGCAGTGAGAGAAAAGCGTTTGAGGACTTTGGGTAATCATGACGTATGTGAGTTTGTAGCTGACAGAGATAGTGGAGTAAGGATTCGATAGGTATAGTATTTTTTATGAATTATAATGTTACAAAAAACAGATTAGACAGACAGCAAATTCTTGAGATTATAAAAAATGAATTTGGAGAAAAAGTAGAAATAGATAAATATATAGAGCTTTTGGATGGCTTCTGCAATAGTGCATATCGCATTCGGATTTCAGATGGTAGTGAGGTTGTGCTGAAAGTAGCTCCGAAGAAAGAAATCACAATGATGTCTTGTGAGCAGGGAATGATGCAGACGGAAGTAAAGGCAATGACGTTGGCACGGCAAAAGGGAATGGAGGGTGTGCCCATGGTTTATGCCTTTGAAAAGAATTCTTCTTTGAGTGGAAGTTCTTATTTTATCATGGAATGTCTGGAGGGTGACAGCTATGTAGCAGTACGGCAGAAGATGACAGAGGAAGAACAGCAGATTATAGATTGTGAAACAGGAGCATATCTGCATCACCTGAATCAGCTCAAAGGCGAGAGATTCGGTCATTTCTGGATGAAAGAGCTGCAATGGGATGACTGGTTCGCCGCCTTTTATCATTTGATGGAAAATATAATAGAAGATGGGAAAAGGGTCAATATTGATATTGGAACATCTTATGAAGCGATACTTGACAGATTAAAGCAGCATAGGGAATATTTTAGAGAAGTTGAAGAACCCTCATTGATTCATTTTGACTCCTGGGATGGTAATATATTTGTAAAGAATGGGCATTTTCATGGAATGATCGACTGGGAGAGAGCAATGTGGGCGGATGGTCTGATGGAAGATCACTTCAGATATCATGTAAGAAATGCTGCCTTTTTAGAAGGATACGGAATACAAGAAATGACAAAAGCTCAGAGAATCCGGTGTGCATGGTATGACGTGTATTTGTATTTGATTATGATGTTCGAGGGCACCTATCGTCACTATGAGACAAATGACCAGTATGTATGGGTGCATGGACTGTTTGAAAAGGTCTGGGAAGAGATGGAAGTTTAGAACCAAGTGAAAAACGGTTTGCAGGTGGAAAAAAATCCGTTATACTAAAAGTAACAAGTAGTTTTAGAAGGGAGTAGCATCTATGGGCAGATTCCTAAATCCGGATAATAGCGCATTCATGGCAACATTGAGATCAGATATATATGTAGGTAAATCGGAGATTTTGGCATATACAAATAAAGTGATCGGGATGAATCAGGCATTTATCTGTAACAGTAGACCCAGGCGTTTTGGTAAGTAACAGATATCCTGACTATGCTGTCAGGCAGTGAGGTAAAAGTCAAAACAACTACATTTCAAAATGATATGGTCACATTTAGAAATAAGTATGATGCATTCACGCTTCTGATTCATTTAGGATATCTGGCATATGACCAGAGGCATCAGACTGCATATATTCCGAACGAGGAAATCCGCAGAGAATTTATGGATGCGGTAGAGGATGAATACTGCTTGTAGGAATTAATTATGATAAAAAGACTAAGGTGCATGAGTGTGTGATACAGAATTACCTCAAATAACAATCACGGGAACAAGTTCTTTTACAAAATAAAAATGAGGTTGCGAAAATGGCTTTTGCCATGTACGATAAGAGTATGAATGGTGAAGGGAGCAAAAATATATGAGAAACAGATATGTTATGGCTCAGTAGTCTGAGCTTAAAATAAGAAAAATGAATAGTTAAGCTCAGATGAATCCCAAGGTAAAAATAGGAGGATTATCATGAGCCATGTCAGAGCAGAAGAGATTCTGCCCCGTGAACTAATAGAGACTATTCAGCAATATGTCAGTGGAAAAAGTATATATATTCCATGCAAGGAGAAGAAAAATTGGGGGAGCAAGACCCAGTCCAGGCAATATTATGGGGTAAGAAACCATGAAATATGTGAAAAACACAAGAATGGAACCTCAGTAGTAGAGCTTGCAGCAGAATATTCCTTGTCCCAGAAAAGCATCCAGAGAATCATAAGAACAACAAACCTTGTAATTGAGGAAGAAAAGCAGTGAATTCTGAGTTTATTAAGGTATATCATCGTTGTGGAGGATGCGGGAAAAAACAGGAATTTCTAAATTCCGGCAAATTCAGGGTAAACGCCAACGGCAATCGTGTAGATGTCTGGTTGATCTACAGATGTAGGAAATGTAAACATTCATGGAATCTCACGATTTATGAAAGAAGGAAGCCTTCTAAAATTTCTCAGGAAGAGTATGAACTTTTCATGGAGAATGATTCTGAACTTGCCAACCAATATGGAAACGATATAGAATTTTTAAAAAGAAATAATGCTGAATTAAGGTAAAGAGACGTGAGTGCGTCTCTTTTTCTGACTTTATAGGAAATTTCTCAAACAGCCGAAAATAGTGTATAATGGACAGGAAATAAAAAATGACATGACAAAAGAGCGAAGGGGGCTTCGCCATGACGTTGTTATGAAGTTTTTTGTTTTGGTTTAGGTGACTGCACTA
>CAYRAW010000047.1:0-15037 GCA_964422225.1 uncultured Roseburia sp. | reverse complement strand
TATTCCCGCCACAGAAATTTCAAATGAATCGTTCATGTCCATGGTTGCATATGAAGACGAAGATATTCTGGTTATGAACAAACCGGCAGGTCTGCCTGTGCACCCCTCTCTTGGACATTATGAAGATACCCTTGCCAATTATTGTGCGTGGCACTATGATAACCAGCTTGTATTCCGCTGTGTCAATCGTCTCGACCGTGATACCTCCGGGCTAGTACTGATCGCAAAAAATATGCTAAGTGCCGCCGGCTTGTCACTGCAACAACAGGCAAGGCAGATTCACCGCACATATCTGGCTGTCGTAGAGGGAATCATTCCCGAATCCGGAACCATCGATCTGCCGATTGCCAGAAAAGAGGATTCTATCATTGAGCGTTGTGTTGATACCTTACACGGAGAACATGCAATCACTCATTATCAGCGTCTTTCTACTGTTAGCCTGGATAGCTGTGAATATTCTCTGGTACAGATTCAACTGGAAACAGGTCGTACTCATCAGATCCGTGTCCATATGAAAGCAATCGGTCATCCCCTGCCGGGTGATTTCCTGTATAATCCCAATTATAAGCATATAAAAAGACAGGCTCTACACTCCTATCGTCTGGAATTTACCCATCCGATCAGTGGTAAATCACTGTCCTTTACTCAAAATATACCGACAGATTTTGCATCACTGTTTCATATGATCCCATGACGCTTATCTCATTTTATTTCAATTCCCTGCATCTGTTTGCTTTAATTATTGCTCTGCAATTCTTGCTGCCAGATCTTCCAGATACATCCACCTGTCCATCTTTTCTTCCAACAGCTTTTCTGTTTCTTCTTTTTCAGTTACCAACTGATTCAGTTTCACAAAATCCCTGGCATTTGCAGTAATGTCCTGCTCCAGCTTTTCTATTTTCTCTTCCAGAGCAGCAATATCATCATCTATTGTCTCATATTCCTTCTGCTCTTTATAGGTGAATTTCAATTTATCCTGACGGTTCTTAACAGTCTTAAGATTCTTTGCTTCACTGCTCTTTTCTACTGGCTTTTCTTCAAAAGGAACTGATTCTACGCCGTTTTCTTCCTGCATCTTCGCCTGATAATCTGTATAACCGCCTTCAAACTGCCTGATCACTCCATTTCCTTCAAAAGCAAAAATACGTCTGACCGTTCTGTCAAGGAAATAACGATCATGAGATACCGTGATCACAATACCGTCAAAATGATCCAGGTAATCCTCCAGAATGGTCAAAGTACGAATATCCAGATCATTTGTAGGCTCGTCCAGTATCAGTACATTAGGTGCTTCCATCAAAACCCACAGGAGGTTCAGTCTACGTTTCTCTCCACCTGATAATTTAGCCAATGGCGCATACTGCTTCTCAGGCGGGAACAGAAATCTCTCCAGCATAACAGATGCAGATACAGAACCATCTACCGTCTGTACATATTCTGCCGTATTACGGATATAATCTATGACACGCATGTCAGGTGCCATATAGGCCAGTCCCGCTTCCTTATCTGTACGAATCTCCTGCGCATAATAACCGATTTTGATCGTCTGTCCTGTAATGACTTCTCCGGAATCCGGCTGTTCCATGCCACAGATTATTTTCATCAGAGTCGATTTACCGCAGCCATTCTCACCAATAAATCCAATTCTGTCATTTTTCAGGAAAATGTAGCTGAAATCATTCAGAAGTACCTTGTCACCATATGCTTTGCACAGATGATGCAGTTCCACTGTAGTCTTGCCCATTCTGGTGGTTACCGAACTGATATCCAGTGCTTCTTCCTGTGTAGGACCTTTCTGAGCCGCCAGCTCCTCATAACGCTGAATGTGCGCTTTCTGTTTGGTAGAACGTGCTCTGGCTCCACGCTGCATCCATTCGATTTCTACTCTAAGGATGCTCTGTCTCTTACGCTCTGTGGCAGCCTGCATCTCTTCTCGCTGTGCCTTTAACTGCAAAAATCCGGAATAATTTGTCTGATAGCTGTATGTTTTTCCTTTATCTATCTCTACGATTCTGTTTGATACACTATCCAGAAAATACCGGTCATGTGTTACCATGATGACCGCACCACGAAAGCTCTTCAGATATTCTTCCAGCCAGTCTGCCATGGAAGAATCCAAATGGTTAGTAGGCTCATCCAATACCAGTACATCAGCCTTTGCAAGCAGGGTATTTGCAAGTGCGATTCGTTTACGCTGTCCTCCCGACATATGGTCTACAATCTGGTCATAGTCAGTAATTCCCAACTTCTGTAACATGGTCTTGGCTTCACTCTCCAAAGACCATTCATTATCATGTCTGAGATTTCCTTCCATGACTGCTTCCAATACAGTAGATTTTTCACGAAAAGAAGGATGCTGCGGCAGATATCTTATCACAATATGATTTGCTCTGGTGATCGTGCCCTTTTCCGGCGTCTCCAAACCTACGATCATGCGAAGCAGGGTTGTCTTACCAGTTCCGTTAATACCGATAATACCAACCTTCTCCTGCTCATCTACAGTAAAGGAAGCCTCATCGAACAGGAGACTGTCTGTATAGGACTTTGTAATATTTTCTACGTTGATCAAATTCATTGCTGCCATATATTCTAAAACTTCCTGATCTCTATGGAATCATCATCCGGTGTATTTTCAATGCTCTTTATTATGACTTCATAACCAAAGTTATCGTTGACCTGAACATGTACCTGTTCTCCCTCCTTATGCCCCATCAGAGCCTTGGCGATCGGAGATTCAATACTGATCAGTCCCTGCAATGGATTATTGCGCACAGTAGTGACCAGACGATATTTTTCAATCGTACCATCTTCTACAAACTCTACTTCTACCGTTTTATTTAAGCCTACCTCATCCTCTTTGGAATCATCTTCTATGATCTGCGCTGTTTTGATCATTCTCTCCAGATAACGGATACGGCTCTCATTCTGGTTTTTGAAACGCTTGGCAGCTTTATACTCAAAGTTCTCACTCAGATCTCCCTGCGCTCTGGCTTCCTTGACATCTTCAAGGGCTTCCTGTCGCACGACCAGCTTACGGTGCTCAATTTCCTCTTCCATTTTCTTAATATCATTTCTAGTCAATCTGTCATTCATGTTAATACCCTACCTTACTATGCTTTCTTTTTATGAATGAAATACAGCGGCAGTGCAACAAATACCATACCACCAAGAATGTTTCCAATTGTAACAGGAATCAGGTTGGAAATAAATCCACCGATATTTACATTTGCACTGATCTGTGCTGCTGTAATACCATATAATTCCTCTGCCTTGGCAACATAACCGTCATTGGTTGCAGCGATGATACCTGCCGGAATATAAAACATATTGGCAACACAGTGTTCCCAGCCGCCTACTACGAAAGCACAAATAGGGAAGAAAATAGCCCATACTTTACCTGCGATATCTTTGGCTGCGGTTGCCATTAATACTGCGATACATACCAGAATATTACACAGGATACCGGAACAGATTGCCTTAAAAGGTGTGATCGTACACTTACCATATGCTACCTTGATCGTAAATGCACCAAGTGCTCCACTTGTATAATCCAACAATCCACTGTAATATACCAGAATGGAAATGATGACCGCACCCACCATATTGCTGAGCCACACTATGATCAATGTCTTGATCATCTGTAATGCAGAAAATCTCTTATCTGCAACGCCTGCGATCATGAGACAGTCACCTGTAAATAATTCGCCGCCAACAAATACGATCATCATAAGTCCTACAGGGAAAATTGCTCCTGCAAGAGCCTTGGCAACGCCCTGATTGGAGATATTATGTATTGCTGCGCTGCTGGTTGCTCCACCAAAGGCAATAAATGCACCTGCCATAATACCAAGCAAAATACATTTCAAAAGTGGAAGCTGTACTTTGCCTTCTCCCGCTTTCATATTTGCTTCAAACACCTGAGAAGGTGTATTAAAATTGTTTTCCATGCTGTTACGCTCCTTCTACATTTTGTTTAATCATTTGCTCTTCTATGATACATCATACCGAAGATTTTGAAAACTGTAAATCCTTTCATAAACTGCCAATTTTAATCAAAATGTTGTACAAAATCGCATACAAAAAGGACCAGAGCATATCTGATCCCCTTTGCATGTACTTATCTGTCTTTTGTATAATGCTTCTTGGCTGCCAGTCTTGCCATGGCACGTGCCATGTTTGCCTGTGACATATGGTATTCCTGAATACTCTGCTTCTGTCTCATAGCTTCCTGTGCACGTTCCAGAGCCTCCTGTGCTCTTCTTTCGTCGATTTCCTCAGGCTTTTCTGCGAAGTCTACCAGAATCGTTACACGGTTATAAGCAATCTGTGCGTGTCCCACGCCTGTAACAGCTTCCAACCATGTTCCATCTTCGAGTTGGATTCTCATAGGGCCTTCTACCAATGCCATAACAGTATTTTCATGATGTGCCATGATACCGATAGAACCATCTGTAGCACTTACAATAACCTGCTGGCATTTGCCTGTAAAAAAGGTTTTGTCGATTGCGATGACCTTTAATTCAAAAGTATTCATACGCATTACCCCATTGTCTTAGCTTTTTCTATAACATCTTCAATCGTACCAACATTGAAGAATGCTGCCTCAGGATATTCATCCATCTCACCACTGATGATAGCCTTGAATCCACGGATTGTTTCCTTTAATGGTACATATTTGCCGGGAACACCTGTGAAGTTCTCTGCTACGTGGAATGGCTGTGAAAGGAACTTCTGTACCTTTCTTGCACGGTATACAGTAACCTTATCCTCTTCGGATAATTCTTCCATACCCAGAATAGCGATAATATCCTGTAATTCAGAATATTTCTGCAATATCTCCTGTACGGCACGGGCTGTATTATAGTGTTCTTCTCCTACAACATCTGCTTCCAGAATACGTGAAGTAGACTCCAGAGGATCTACAGCAGGATAAATACCCTGTTCTACGATCTTTCTGGACAATACCGTAGTTGCATCCAGATGGGCGAATGTAGTTGCAGGTGCAGGGTCTGTCAAGTCATCCGCAGGTACATATACTGCCTGTACGGAAGTAACAGAACCTTCCTTCGTAGAAGCGATACGCTCCTGCAATTCACCAACTTCTGTTGCCAGTGTAGGCTGATAACCAACGGCTGAAGGCATACGTCCAAGTAACGCAGATACCTCAGAACCTGCCTGTACGAAACGGAAAATATTATCAATGAACAACAACACGTTCTGATGCTGTACATCACGGAAATATTCTGCCATGGTAAGTCCTGTCTCAGCTACACGCATACGCGCTCCGGGCGGCTCGTTCATCTGACCGAACACTAACGCTGTTTTGTTGATTACCCCGGATTCTTTCATTTCTGTCCAAAGGTCATTACCTTCACGGGAACGTTCTCCTACACCGGTGAAAATAGAATATCCACCATGTTCTGTAGCAATGTTGGTGATCAGCTCCTGGATCAATACAGTCTTACCTACACCGGCACCGCCGAACAGACCGATCTTTCCACCTTTTGCATAAGGGGCAAGAAGATCGATAACCTTAATACCTGTCTCCAGGATTTCTACTGCAGGGCTCTGATCCTCGAAAGCAGGAGGCTCTCTGTGGATGACCCATTTTTCTTCATTTTCAAGACTTTCACCGGAATCCAGTGTCTGTCCTGTTACATTAAATAATCTTCCCAAGGTTTTCTCGCCTACAGGAACCTTGATACCGCTTCCTGTTGCGACAACTTCCATATCTCTGTGAAGTCCATCACTGGAAGAAAGCATGATACAACGTACAGTATTATTACCGATATGCTGTGCTACCTCCATGATACATTTCTTACCATTGTTCTCGACTTCCAGTGCGTCCTTAATGAAGGGAAGATTGCAGCCTTCAAATTCTACATCTATTACAGGTCCCAGAACCTGTACAATTCTTCCTTTATCCATTTGACTTCTTCCTTTTCTGCGCCTTCGCACCGGCGATTACCTCAGTGATCTCCTGTGTAATCGCTGCCTGCCGCACTCTGTTATATTCTATGGACAGAGCTTTGAGCATGTCTGTTGCATTACCTGTTGCAGCATCCATAGCCATCATTCTGTCATTCTGCTCGCAAGCAAAGGCTTCTACCAATGCTCCGTATATATAACCTGTTACATAATTAGGCACAATCACATTCATAACGTCATTAGGTGTGGGCAGATATCTTGTTGTATCTGACACCATCAAATCCATTCCGTTATTCATACTGAAATCTGCCTTGGACAGAGGCAGAAGCTTGAACATTTCCGCTTCACTGTCCATTCCGTTTATATTTCTGGTATATACGATATATACCTCATCCAGCTTGCCTTCGTTATATCTGACAAGAATTTCCTCGGCAATGACTCTTGCCCTGTGAATGGATGGATTCTGTGCCGTATATTGAAAATGGCGGTGTATCTTATAACCTTTCTTTTCAAAGTAATTACGGCCTATCTGACCAACCACGAACAGTTCACCCTGTGGATTTGCATCCAGCTCCTTTTGGACCAGCTTGATAACATTCTGGTTATAAGCACCTGCAAGTCCTTTATCTGCCGTAACGACAATATAACCTACACGTTTCTTGTCAGGAGCTGTCCCTGTTCCAAAATATACATTCTCAATATCCGGAACATGACGCAGGATTCTGGCGATAGAACCCTGAATGGCATAGAAATGCGCAGTGGAAGCTTCCATTGCTTTCTTTGCCTTTTTCAGCTTGGATGAAGAAATCATATACATGGCATTGGTAATCTTCATTGTATCCTGAATGCTTCTCATTCTGGTTTGAATTTCCTTAGTGTTTGCCATATTACAAATACCTTTCTATTACCCGTGGATTTCATCCACGCCAATTACATTTGCGCTGATTTCATTTCCTTAACTGTTTTGATGATCTCTTCTACAAGTTCATCTGTCAGGACCTTCTTATCCTCCAGCTCATGAATGATCTCACCATTATGGTCTCTTACATAATCAAGCATATCCATCTGGAACTTCTTAATATCCTTAGCAGGTACTCCCATGAACAGCTTATTATTAGCTGCACACAGTGTAATAACCTGTTCTGCCATGGAAAGAGGTCTTCCCAGAGGCTGTTTTAAGATTTCCATCAGTCCTTTACCATATTCCAACTGCTGTTTGGTCGTATCGTCCAGATCAGAACTGAACTGTGTAAAGACTTCCATCTCTCTGAACTGTGCCAGATCGATACGGATACTTCCGGCCGCCTTCTTCATAGCCTTGGTCTGTGCCGCACCACCTACACGGGATACAGATAAGCCGACATTAACGGCAGGTCTTTGACCGGAGAAGAACAGTGAGCTTTCCAGGAATATCTGACCATCTGTAATGGAAATTACGTTGGTCGGGATATATGCAGATACGTCACCAGCCTGTGTCTCAATAATAGGCAATGCTGTGATAGAACCGCCGCCTGCCTCCGGAGTCAGTCTGGAAGAACGTTCCAGCAATCTGGAATGTAAGTAGAATACGTCACCGGGATATGCTTCACGTCCGGGTGAACGCTCCAGCAACAGAGATAAGGCTCTGTATGCAACAGCATGTTTGGACAGATCATCGTATACGATCAATACGTCCTTACCCTTATACATGAAGTATTCTGCAAGAGATGTACCTGAGTACGGTGCAATGTACTGTAAAGATGCAGGATCGCTGGCTGTTGCAGATACAACTGTTGTATAGGAAAGTGCATCATGTACTTCCAGAGTACGAACCAACTTGGCAATTGTAGATGCCTTCTGACCGATCGCAACATAGATACAGATAACATCCTTACCCTTCTGATTCAGAATAGCATCCATTGCAATACTGGTCTTACCAGTCTGTCTGTCGCCGATGATCAACTCACGCTGTCCACGTCCAATAGGGAACATGGAGTCGATTGCCAGAATACCTGTTTCCATTGGTACGCTGACTGATTTACGGTCAACGATACTTGGTGCATCATTCTCGATCGGACGATAATCAACACTTGGGATCTCACCCTTACCATCAATAGGCTCGCCCAGTGCATTGATAACTCTGCCAAGGAAGCCCTCACCTACAGGAATACCTGCACGTTTGCCGCTTCTGATGACTCTGGTGCCCTCTTTCATACCGGTATCACGGCCAAAAAGGATACATCCGATCTCATTTCTTCTGATATCCTGTACCATGCCTTTTACGCCGGTATCAAAGATTACGATCTCACCATACATTGCATGGTCGATACCCTTGATCGTAACGATTCCATCACCGATCCAGGTTACATTACCCACTTCACGTTTGCTGGTATCAAAGGCTGATTCATCAATCTCAGTCTTTAAGATTGTAATGATTTCATTCATGTTATCAGCAGATGCTACGCTGTCCTTCATGGTACGTTCAATCTGCTGTAATCTGCCGCGCATACTCCAGTCGTACTCTTCATTACCTGCACGGATAATGAAGCCGCCCAGCAGATTCTTGTCTTCCTTAAGAGTAACGTCTAATGCATCCGCATGACACTTCTCTTTGAGGAATTCCTTCATCTTATTCAGTTGTTCTTCTGTAGGAGGAACTACATATGAAATCTGTACTGCAAGATTAGGATTGTTCTCTACCTTGCGCAGTTCCTCGTTGTAAGCTTCTACTATCTCAGTGAAAAGGTTGAAATCATGATGATCGCATAAAAGCTCCAGAAAATCCCTAATCTGTTTTGGGAAAATCATCTCGATCAAATGAATCTTCTTCTCCAGTTCGACTGTTGGGTTCTCAAAGTCTACCTTAACCTGAGGTAAAGCTTCTAATAATTCGACAGTCTGCTTTACATCCTCCGGGGATACAGACAGTCTTTTCATTTCTTTTGCATAATCAATCACTGTCTGTGTCATTTCGTTTCACCCATTTCTGCGATAAAATCGTCATAAAGCTTCTGACTGTGTTCAGGAGATACCTGATCTCCTACTACCTTGCTTGCTGCTGCAACAACAAGATTCTGAATTTCAGACTGCATACTGCGAAGAGACTTGTTCTTTTCTTCCTGAATGGTTTCTTCTGCTTTCTGCATTCTCTTTGTAACTTCGTCGTCTGCTGACTTCACAATACGATCGTACTCTACTCTTGCTTTTTCTCTTGCTTCCTGAACAAGCTTAGCAGAATCTTCCTTGGCATTTGCAAGGGAATCTTCATACTGTTTCTTTAAGTCATCAGCCTTCTTCTGAGCTTCATCAGCATCATCAAACTGCTTCTTGATTGCTTCCTCTCTCTGTGCAATGATATTGTTTACCGGTTTGAACAGGAACTTCTTCATCAGGAAGTAGAGCACCAATAAGTTGATGATTGTGAAGACCAGATTAATATCCAATCTAAGCATAATCTTTTCCTACCTTCCTGCTTATTTCAAGAACATAATTACAAGGATAGCGATAACGAAACCGTAAATAGCTGTTGCCTCGGCAAGTGCACAACCAAGAAGTAACAGTTTGGAAATCTTGCCTTCTGCTTCCGGCTGTCTTGCAACTGCTTCTGTTGCCTTACCTGTTGCGATACCGATACCGATACCTGCTCCAAGACCTGTTAATACTGCAATACCTGCTCCAATACCTAAGATAGCGCTCATAAAATTATTCTCCTTTTTTCTAATTAATTTTTGTTTCTAACTATTCAGAATAGTTACTCGATAGCTTCCTTAATAAATAACGATGTTAGGAATACGAATACATACGCCTGAATCAATCCATCGAATATATCAAAGTATAAACTGAACGGGATTGGCAAAATAGCCGGCATGATAATCTTAAGCAGCTCCATAACTACGAATGCGCCCAGTACATTACCAAAAAGTCGCATACATAAGGATAGCGGTCTGATAAATATCTCCAATACATTTAAAGGTGCCACAACGGCTACAGGCTCCGCAAAGCTCTTCGCCCAACGTTTCACGCCCTTTGCATGGATTCCGGAATATTCGATCAGAATAATACTCATGATTGCCAGTGCACCTGTTACATTCAGATCCTTTGTAGGAGGCTTCATGCCAAACAATCCAATGATATTTGATATACCAATGTATACGATGACTGTAACCAGATAAGGTACATATCCGGCGCCTTCTTCTCCGATGATGCCTTTTACCATATTCTGCAGTCCGCATACTGCCGTTTCCAGAATAACCTGCCTCTTACCAGGATTCTGTACTTTAAGATTTCTGGTCATACAAATAGCCAATATCAGCATAAATGCCATAATGACCCAGGTGATCACGACTGATTCTGCTATTTCAATGCCACCGAGTATGGGGATTGTAAAAGCAGTATCACAGTTCAACTCTTCAAGCAGTTCGTTTGCAATCTGTTCCATCTTCCATTCATCTCCTTTCCTTCTTGATTATTTTTGATACGATATATAACTTTGTGAAAGCATTATCATACTTTTTGTGTACAGAAAGGGAGAGAACATTTGCTCCCTCCCCCCGAATGCTTTCACTGATATTTTACTTCTTATTTGTCACACTTTCAAGTCAAAAATTGACATATTTTTTTAAAAGTTCAAACAATTTCTTGTAATTTTGACAATGGGTTTACATAATTTTATTGATAAAGGATAACAAAATCCGTGAAATCAACACATGGTACAGCAACATTTCCTGCCTCATCAATAATAGTACTATTCAGGAATTCTATTCCCTGTGTTGTAAGGTTTCTCTGGAAAATAAATGCTGTCTTGCCGGCATTCTCTTTACCCAGTGACATTACGGTTGCAAGCTTGACACCATAAATAGCCTTCTTTCTTGGATCAAGCACAAACGATTTGAATCCCTGTCCGAAATCCTTGTCTTTTGATACCATGATATTCAGATCCAGATCTCCTTTTACCTGTGCAAGCGCTGCTGCTGTGTATGCAGTAATTACACCATCCTCCCATGAAAATACGTATGTCGCACCGCTGGCTGCCATCTTAGCTACTACTGCTGCCGGAATGATCATATTGGAATGGGACTTTAATGTAAGATTTACAACTGTCTGCTGCACTGTTGCTGCACTTTCAGCAGAATCTGACAGCGGAACCATCTGTGCCTGTGCATCAGCTAATGCACGGTCAATTACTTTATCCCAGCCTGTTACTGTAGTCCCATCCATTGAAGTATACTCTGGTTCAGTCATTACCCTTCCTGTTGTTATATTGGCATCACTGCTCTGGCTTTCATTATTCCCTGTTTCTTCAGAATCATTTTTAATCTGTGGTCTGTCTGATGGTCTGGCTTTGCCTGCCTTTAATACAACTGTACCTCCGTCCTTTGCAGCGGGTATTTCGATCAGTACCACACCGTCTGCATTACTCTGATACTGACTGTCACCATATAAATCTGTATATGTCGTATTGGCTGCCAGCTTCAGTTCTACGGTTCTGCTTTCATTTTCATTAATATTAAATCCTACATATAAAGTAGTATCACCATAGCTTCTGGATGCTACCAGTGTACCATTCGCATCATCTGCTGCTACTGTGGTCCTGCTTCCCTTTGCAAAAACATCCGTATAAGAATTACGAATTTGAAGCAGTTTGGAATAATGACAGAGCATATCATTGTCATCATTTGCAATTGACCAGTCCATATCATAACGATTCGTCTGGTACGGCCAGTTATTTGCTCCTGTCTGTCCTAATTCTTCTCCATAATAGATAACCGGCTGTCCTTTTGCTGTGATCTGCAGAGTCGCTGCAACCTTCATCAAAGCATAAGCCTTGTCTGCATCTACACGATTGCCTTCATTCATCAGTCGGTACATCAGTCCGTCCTCGTCATGACTGCCAAGGAAACTTCCCATGGTTGCCGTATTGTCAATTCCTGCATTTCGGTTTTCCATAAAGTTTTCTACTGTAGATAAATTTCCGCTTACAAATGAAATTGCCTGATCATTGAAGTCAAAATCAAGCAGAGAATCCATCTGTCCCGTTCTAAGCTGTCCTGCATTCGTTGCATATCCTGCCCCTGCATATTCACCTATCATCTTAAAATCAGGATCAATATAGGTTAATGCATTTTTGAATGCTTTCCATGTCGTATCATCAACGTGTTTAACTGTATCTACTCTGAAGTAATCAATATCATAATTGCTTACCCACGAAGTCTGCCATGCGATCAGCAGATCTCTTACCTGCTCATCCTCTGTTACAAAATCGGGAAGACTGGATAATGCATCTTTCTTATCATCACCCTTTACTGTCGTAGATTTATCACGAAGCATATTCTTGCCTGCAATATAAGTATTATTAAAGATATCTTCTGTACCATAACCTGCATGATTCAAAACTACATCTACCATTAATTTCATTCCACGGGCATGCAGTGCGTTAACAAGCTTCTGTAATTCCTCCGGTGTCCCCAGATGTTTATTAAGCTGTGTAAAATCACTTGCCCAGTAACCATGGTATCCGGAATTATGTTGTCCGTCATATCCATCACAGTTAAGTGTATCTTCTATATTTTCTACAACAGGTGTGATCCATACTGTATTTACACCAAGTTTCTGCAGATAATCAAGTTTGGACTCCAGACCTGCAAAATCGCCTCCATGATACATAGAACCCTCTGCCGGTGCATAAGTACCTGTACCATATGCGTCATTGTTGCTGCTGTCGCCATCAAAGAAACGGTCTGTTACCGCAAAATAGATCACTGCTTCATCCCAGTCAAAACCATCATTATCCCTGTCCTTTACAGTTACATGTGCAGTAGTCGTATAAAGGTTGCCATACTGGTCTTTTACAGTTACAGGAATATTTTTTACACCTGTAGGAACTCCCTCTTTTAATGCGATCGTACCTTCCATTAATTCTGTATCAATGGCGAAGCTGCTGCTTTGACCTAATTCCGACAGATCCGCATAGGCTTCAACTGCCTCGATCTTCTGTGTTTCATCAGACTGCAGTGTCAGTTTCAATACAGCGTTATCATTATAATCTATTTCGGAAGGAATGACTTCTGCCTGTACATCTGCATCAAATGCCGTATAAGTATAAGCAGAATATGTTGTATCATTTACAACTGCTGTTTCTGTATTGAATCGATCTGTCACCAGCTCGCCATTTACCAGATAACCATAATAATGATCACCTTCTGTTAATTTACCTGTATAATAATATCTCTCATTTGCTTCGTCGTAAGCCATAGGATACTTTTCGCCATCCCAGATGAGCTCAACATGATCTTTTAATGTGGATTCTTCATATTTTCTAAAAAGGGTATCATCTCTGTAATAAAAAGTAACTTCACCATTGATAACATCTGTTACATAACCGATATTATATGGCAGATTACCCACAACACCTTCGTCCTGTATAAAAGATGCCTTTACAACACTTTGATCCAGAGGAATGGCTACTGTATGATCCCCACCATCTTTCTCTGCCCATGCATTATCTGCTTCACTTCTTCTCATGCAGAAGGAAATACTTTCTTTTGTATCTACGACCGGAATTCTGGCTACCATCTTGCCGCCAAGTTTTTCAAAGTCAACTGATACTTCACTGCCATAACCCGTATTCCAGCTATAAATATTCCATCCATCATAATCGCCTGCCGGTCTGTTATACTCAACAATAACATAGCGGCTTTCTCTTTCTACGATTTCAGGGAGTTCTGTGTAAACGCCGGCATCTCCATTGACCAGATATAAAGTCACATTTTCCTGTTTCTGTTCGTTATCGTAACTCTTGTCAACATCCTGCCATGCCCAGTCATCATAAGCTCTTGGAATGATATATAACATTTCATAGTCGCTTGATACTTCTGCCTTCAACCAGATATTGCCATCTGCCAGTTCTTCTGTATCCTGGAAGAAATACTGTGTTCCATTCACATTATCAGACCATATCCATAAAGAAGCTCCATCTACACTCTTGTGGTTCGCATCCAGATAATAGATGGTATACTGATATGCACCCTGTTCAGGATCTTTGTCTTCTCCTACCTGAACCAGGCTGTTGCCACTGCTTTGCAGATCATTACGTGGGTCAAGCACCCATGTACCACCGTTGATCACAAATTTATATTCATACTTTCCATCCGCTAATTCTCTGGTAATGCTCCAGAATCCAGTCTTCTCATTGTAAGTCATGACATCAGCAGAAGGATTCCAGCCATTCATCTGACCTGCCAGACTCACGCTGTCTGCTGTTGGTGCAAAATAATGAAAAGTTACCTCACTACCATTCACTACAGGACTCTTAACCGATGCGTCATCTTCCGGAAGTTTCGTAATATGAAAAGCCGCATTGCTACAGTTAAGGTCGTCTGTCTGTACTCCATTTACTTCCAGACGGTATGTATATTCTCCCTGTTCGTTGACAGTTGCAGATAATAAAGCACTATGGTAAGCATCCTGTGTCATGGTAACTTTGTGATAATTGTCATCATCTGCCGTTTTATACAAAAGACTGACCTGTTCATCTCCAGTTGGATAATAGAAAATGCTGACACTTCCATCACTGTTATAAACAGGATTTCGTAAAATTTCTGAATTACCTCCATTGCGTGGATTGGTGGCATCCCCCACCCAGTTATCATTTACTACAATACCATACTCGTACGACTTCTCCAAAGAGAGCTGCGCTGTTGCACTCCATACACCATTCTCATCCTCTGTCATGTAAAAATACTGGCTCCAGTTTCCTGACCAGGAACCTTTTACATAAGCAGATTCCACCTTTTCTCCATCCTGTGGATAATAATGGAATGTAACTTCTCCATCTTTTCCAATTGTCGGACAGGTTCTGGTAACGTTTCCAATCGAAGCATTCAAATATGCTCCGCCTTCTTCCAAAGAAACCTCCTCTGTAGTTTCTTCTGCTGACGTTTCCTGTATTGATCCTTCCTGCACATCCTCTTCGATGCTGCTCTCCTGTATCTGATTCTCCTCCTCTTCAGACACGTTTGTGATTTCAACTTCAGTCGGATGCTCCGCTTCTGTCTGTTCTACCGTTTCTGACTCATCGATAGCCTGACCGTTTTGGGCAACACTTCCACTGACGTTCTCTGCCAGTTCTTCT
>CAYRAW010000046.1:0-15086 GCA_964422225.1 uncultured Roseburia sp. | reverse complement strand
AACTTTTAATTCCCTTTTTCATTAAACTGTTTATACTAATATGTGGAACATATAATTGTAACTTTGTATTGAATCAATATATTTAGTGCACAGCCACTGTCAAATAAATGCAATCATATATAAAGGTAATGTGATAATGCCATCCTCACTCACACCTATGTTACCGTCTATAAACTTATATCCCTGTAAAAGATTCCTCTGTATTTTATCAACTTCCCTAAAATCCCTGGTATCTATATACTTCTGTACTGCTTCCGGCATACCACCTATTGCAATATACTGTCTGGTCAACATTTTAGAATGTTATATCATTGATACAAGCAGATGGAAAGACTATTTCTTCGTTCTTTTTTAATCTAATTCCAGCCCTTCCAAATATCCGGCTGGTATCCTAATGTTGACTGCTTACCATTCCTCACAACAGGTGTTCTGATAAGCTGCGGATTCTCCAGAATTTTCTCCAGCTTATCCTCATCTGCGATATATTTGATCAATGCAAGTGTATCCTGATCCTTTGCTTCCCAATTGATCATATTTTCCATGCCACCATTATTCTGAGCAACTGATGTAAACTCCCCCTTGCTCATGCCTTTTTCTTTCATATCAATGAACTGATACTTAATGCCACGTTCCTTAAAGAAGCGCTCAGCTTTCCTCGTATCACTACATTTCTTAGTTCCAAATATCTGAATATTCATATTCTGACTCCATTTCAGCCTGAATCGCATCTTCACAGGCAGCCATTGCCTCAAGTGTCTTAGTCAGAAGTTCTTCCAGCTCCCAACCTAACTGACTTGCTCCTCTTTCGATTACTTCACGGGAGCATCCGGCAGCAAAACCTTTGCTTTTATACTTCTTTTTCAATGACTTCAGTTCCATATCCTTGGTGCTTTTAGACGGACGCATAAGCGCTGCGGCCCAGATCAGCCCTGTAAGTTCATCCGCAGCGAAAAGCACCTTTTCCATTTCATGAATTGGTTCTACATTGATTGTTTCACCGCAACCAACTGTGATCCCATAACCATGCGAACAGACAGCATGGATCATATCTTCCCCTACTCCACCTTCTCTTAGAAGCTCTGGAGCCTTTAAACAGTGCTGTTCGGGATATAATTCAAAATCAATATCATGGAGAAGTCCTACTATTCCCCAGTATTCTGCATCCTCTCCATATCCCAGCTCGTTCGCATACCACTTCATAACGGCTTCTACTGTGAATGCATGCTGGATATGAAAAGAATCCTTGTTGTACTTTTTGAGCAGCTCTAATGCTGCATCTCTTGAAATATGATTCATTGTATTTAACCTCTTTTCTTTGTTCATGACTCTGTTCTTATTTTAACTTTTTCCCTGAAAAGGCAATTCAAAGTTTTTTTACCCTGCAATTCTTTCACAAACGTCAATTTATAATCATACCGTGATTTCGATTTGATTACCCTCAACCGCAATGATGCAACTTTCGTAATATCCATCACCTGTAGTCCGAGGTCCACTGACAACTTCATAACCATCAGATTTCATTTCTGCTGTCAAAGCATCAACCTTTTCTCTGTCCCCTACACTGAAAGCAATATGCGCATATCCAGTACGTGCACCATCTTCAATTTTCAAACTTTTCCCTTACAGTCTCATTTCAAATTCCTGATTTCTGTCACAGGTGAGTTTACCATCTTTTACTTCTAACAGAGCTGCCTGTATACATGCCCTTCCATCCTCTGCATCAGCAACATATGACTTGTCCAGTCTATGTTCATTTGTAAAGTAGGGATGTGTAAAGTAGAAAATATAGGCTACATCGCCTTTTGATACTACATCTGCATGGCTTGCCATAACTCCATCACAGTTACGGCTGCCGCCATCCCTCAGAATATATCCCTGTCTCTTCCAATGTGTGTAGTCCTCTGTCTCATAGACACCAAGACCATTCCATTCATCTGTGATCATCCATTTCTTACCGCCCAGTTCAAATACATTAGGGCCTTCATGACTGTTGTAGTCAATTTCCTTTCCACATACTTCCCACTGATACAGATCACTGCTGATGGCACTGTATGTATACGAATGATTTCCTTCGTCCTTATACCACATTTTATACTGACCATTGCCTATCGGATGCACGCACGCATCGATCACCCTCTCTGATGAGAGCTTCAATACACTTTCAAAATGCCACTTCCATAGATCATCCGCGGTATAATGTACAATATGTCTGGGCCAGTTCCAATCCGTAGGCACACCTGTGATATAACTTACATACATATGATATTTACCCTCTGCATAAATGATCTCCGGTGCCCAGAATGTATTATGTCCCGGTTCAAAATCCAGTCCTGGCAGAGTTCCACGGTAAAGCCAGCGAATTCCATCTGTAGAAGATGCCACACCTATTGCAGTTCCATGAATATGAGACACCCCTATACTGTTGACTGCACTTCTTCTCTGTGTATAGAGCATCCACCACTGCTTTTCCTTATGATTCCATATCACTACCGGATCTGTAGGTGCATCATAGATCGGATCTCTGTATAAAGGTGCAGGTACAATGCATTCCTTCCAGACCGAGCCAACGTCCAGACCTTGTCTCGTAAGCCACTCATCCTCTACAGATACCCTCTTTTCTTCTCCGGACTCATTCACTAAAGTAACGGATACCCTGGATTTCTGCCCAGGTGCTAATTCTTCACAACCATAATCCCCATCAAAAATCTGCCTGATCGTCCACATAAATATCTGTCTCCTTCTATTTTCAAGTCATAAATCGAGTTAATTGTATTATACTTACATCAGTTGCTTTTTTCAATTATGTGCTCCTCTTTTCGGTCTAACTCCAAAACTATTCTCCGAGAATTGCTCCTCAAAGATTGGCGATATTTCCTGTGCTATTGCCTGTTGAATTACTCTATCGACAACAGTAGGGACTCTATCCCTGACACTCATATCCGTTTTTTTCAGGATTTCATTTGCCAGCAAGCCTCCATACTCCGCATGATGTGATCTATTGATCGCATTACCTATATCATGCATATATCCGGCTATTTTAGTGCCTTGGTGATTACCTGTCTGGTTATATCCGGATAATTGGTAATGATCGCATTCACTCCATACTGGCAGGCAAGCGCCATATGCTCTTTCTCATTCACAGTCCAGACATTTACATCCAGGTCGTTTTTTGCAGCATCCTGCATGTAATCAGGATACTGAAGGTTATAGAGTGCCGGATGAAGTGCATTTGCACCATGTTTCTTTGCATAAGAAGCCACATCAATTGGACCATCTGCATATAAGAACCCCACATAACAGTCAGGATCTAACTCATGAAGCTTTACACAGGTATAATGATTGAAGGAAGAATATAATACCTTGTCTTCCATTCCCATCTCTTTGGTAAGTGTAATGACCTTTCTCTCGATTTCCGGATAGAATACAACGCCTGTCTTGATCTCTACATTAATGGTAAGGTCAGTAGGTTTTATCAGCTCATATACCTCACGCAGCGTAGGAATATCCGCATGCTCATATTTCGGACAGGTTCTGTTATAATTAAATTTTCTAAGTTCTTCAAAAGTATGATCTTTCACCCAGCCTTTTCCATCACTGGTACGATCGATCCATTCATCATGAATTACCACAAGCACATCATCTTTGGTAAGCTGAACATCAAGCTCAATACCATCAGCCCCCTGTTCAATCGCCAGTTGAAATGCCTCCGGCGTATTCTCCGGTGCATACCCGCTTGCTCCTCTGTGCGCCCATACAAGTGGCGTATCTTTTTTCTTAAATTTTTCAAATGACATGACTCTGTCCTCCTTAATCTTCTACATCATATGCTTCTGATCCGCTCTTAGCTTCTGCCTGAATGGTACGTCTGCGTCCAATCCTGCTTGCAAGCTGAGCCACCGGAAGCTTCTCTTCTTCGGATTCACTGTCTGTTTCAGCCAGATTCTCTTCCGGATGTGCATTCTCGTATTCCTTCATCTCAAGACTAAGCTTAGCCTCATCTACCGCAAACATTACAATGCAAAGTGCTATGATCATAATTCCTGCCACGATCAGAAACAGAGGCATATAATCTACATGTTCCATGCCGGCAGTTCTCCGGGAGGAATACAGAACACTGCAACAACAATTCCGCACAAAATAAAGGGCCTGCGTCTTCTCATTTTAGCAGCACATTTATCAGAGAGTCCTCCAAATAACGGTAGCAGAAAAAGAGCGAGTACATTATCAGCCGCCATGATCGCGCCTGAAAAAGTTTCATCCTTTGCTTATACCCCCTTCTTCTCCTTTATTCTACCGAATTTTCGTTCATATCTCAATACGTGCTTATGTCATTTCTCCGACTTCAATTCAATATTATCAGAAACATAGCAAATGTATCCGTGTGCCTTTGCATACTTTTCCGCTTCTCTTTGAATAACAGAGTTCGTTGCATATTCCAATGCATAAGCTGTACAACCATGCTGAATTACCAAATCTAAATAATTGGTATAGTATTCTCTGGTATCTTTCGCATTTTCCGAATAACTGTCATTTGAAAAATCATACATGGTATAAACGTTTTCCTGATTTACTCCATCAATGAGCTTATTTTTTCCCTTTTCAAGGTATTTTTTTACAAAAACGTCTCCACCATTTATTATGACCTTCTTATCAAAGTTTTTAATATCCTGTAAAATGTTAATTATCCCATCATAGATTGATTCCTTCTGATACATATAATATACATCGACATTATCAATGAAGAAACCGTCCACACCTTTTTGTACCAGATTACTCACTCTCGAAGCTACATATTCCTGCCATTTAGGGTTTGATACATCTATCCATTTTTCTTCCGGCCAATTCTCATATTCTCCCAATGTATAATCCTCATATTCTGCATAATAGGACCTGAAATTCTCAATGGAACCAATATTTAAATACGAATAAATTTCATTTACTCCATGCTTTTTTAAATGTGAGATTTCATCCTTTGAAAAATATTCCGCGTCTATTATTAGTACATCAATATTCGCAATCTTATCTATTACATTTGAGTCCTCACCGATTAAAACAACATATTTTCCCATAGCCTTCGAAGTATTTTCAAAATAACCACGAAGCAATATAACAAATAACACTATGACAAATATTTTTAATATTATTTTTTTCATTTTTCTCCTGATACATTTATAATGCAGAACGGCCCCTATTGATTCATCATCAATGGAGGCTGTATTTCTATTGCATCTTATTTCTGATTTCTGCCAGTCTTTCCAGCGCTGCTTTCAGTGTTTCATCTTTCTTGGCAAAATGGAATCTCACATAATCATGTACATCTTCCTTAAAGAAACTGGAACCGGGTACTGAACCAACTCCGACTTTCTTCGCCAGATCTACTGCGAAATCATAGTCATTGTCATAACCAAATTCGCTGATATCCACCATTACATAATATGCCCCCTGCGGCTCAACAAAGGAAAGTCCTATGTCACGCAAGCCCCCACAGAACAGGTCTTTCATATGCGTATAATGCTGTTGGAGTTCTTCGTAATATTCATCCCCAAAATTAAGTCCTACAACGACTGCTTCCATAAGTGGTGCTGCAGCACCGATCGTAAGGAAATCATGTACTTTCTTCACACGCTCGGTAATTTCAGGCGGGGCAATGACATATCCGATTCGCCATCCGGTGATGGAATAGGTCTTGGACAGGGAACTGCATATGATCGTGCGTTCCCTCATGCCCGGAAGTGTTGCCATGTATACATGTTCATGTGGTTTATACAGAATATGTTCGTATACTTCATCCGTAATGACATAGAGATCGTATTTCTTAGCCAGATCTGCAATGATCGTCATTTCTTCTCTGGTAAATACCTTGCCGCTTGGGTTGGAGGGATTACACAGGATCAACGCTTTTACACCCGGCTGCTTAAACGCATCCTCCAGCACATCAGGATCAAAGGAAAAAGCAGGAGGAACCAGCGGAACATAGATTGGCTCTGCACCTGACAAAATAGCATCTGCACCGTAATTCTCATAAAATGGGGAAAAGACTACCACTTTATCTCCGGGATCACATACGGTAAGCATTGCTGCCATCATAGCTTCTGTTCCACCACAGGTTACTACGATCTCCTGATCAGGGTCTACGTCCATTCCTGAGAAATGTTTCTGTTTTCTGGCAAGTGCCTCCCGGATTGTCTGCGACCCCCATGTCGTTGCATACTGATGAGGTCCGATATGTGCAAGTTCTGACAACTTATCTGTGATTTCCCTGGGTGGGTCAAAATCCGGGAATCCCTGAGATAAGTTAATTGCTCCATACCGGTTCGATACTCTTGTCATTCTACGGATCACAGAATCGGTAAATCCTGCCGTTTTATCACTTAAAGGTTTCATATACACACTTCCATTTCTATTTTTTACGCATCATAGGAAATTCCTGAATTTAAAATGCCTTTTTCATCAAATGCTGCCTTCACACGCTTCATCAGTGCGATATTCGCCGGATTGGCAGCTTCAAGCATGTATTTCTGCTTGCTCAGTCCAATTCCATGTTCACCACTTGCCAGTCCGCCAAGCTCTGTACACTTTCTATACAGAACCGTCAGGTTGGTATCCAGTTCTTTCGCCCATGTGGCATCATCCCTGTCACCTCTGACTACGCACAGATGCACATTGCCATCACCGGCATGACCAAAGCTGATCATTCTCATTCCGCATTTTTTCTCATACTCATTGATAAAGTTGACGAAAGTATCGATCTGATTGATCGGAACAACCATATCCAACGGTTCCTGCTCAGAAACTGCTTCTACTGATTTTACGAGACAACCACGGATTCTCCAGACATCTGTGGCTACTTCCGGATCTTCCAGTGCCAGGAATGCCTTGGCTCCCGCCTGTCTTGTCACTTCCTCTGCTGTCTTGATGTTCTCTGTGATCTCTGATTCTTTCCCATCAAAAGTCAAAAGTAAGTATGCCTTTGCATCTGTCAGAGGAAACTGTAAATGCAGGAAATCTTCTCCAAGCTGCACTACCTTTCTCTCAATGAACTCAATGGCTGTCGGATTAATATTTGCCTGTATGATCTTGGGAACACTTTCAATACCAGCCTTCAAAGATTCATATCCTACCAGGATACTGATGCTTTTTTCCGGCTTTGGAATTAATTTTAATACACATTTGGTAATGATCGCAAGCGTTCCCTCAGAACCTATCACAATATCTTTCAGATCCAGTCCTGTAGTGTCTTTACGGTTCTTACCTCCTACCGTAAGAACTGTACCATCTGCCAGAACTACTTCCAGTCCCATGACGTAATCACGGGTCACACCGTATTTTACAGCGCGCATACCACCTGCATTGGTACTGATATTACCTCCGATCGATGCTTTCTTTTCACCTGGATCAGGGGGATAGAATAAGCCTTTTGATTCAACAAATGCCTGAAAATCCTGCAAGATCACGCCTGGTTCTACAGTTGCTGTGAATGTTTCCTCATCCAGTTCTAATATGTGACTCATAAGAGAAACATCAATTACGATTCCATCACCATGTGGAACTGTTGAACCGACCAGATTGGTACCTGCCCCTCTGGGTGTTACAGGTATCTGATTCGCATATGCGTATTTCAACAATTCACTTACTTCCTGTGTTGATACAGGAAATACGACTGCCCTGGCACTTCCGATACGTCGCTCCAGATTATCGGACAGGTACTTTTTCTCAATTTTATCTGTAATTACACGATTTTCATCACCGATGATCTTTAATAATTCTTCTCTCATGTCATTTCACCAACTCTCTGATTATTTGGTCTTTGCTTCCCATGCAGGAACGAAGTAGCCGCCGAACTTGTCTTCAAAGATCTGCTTGGTTTCTTCAGACTGGAAAAGCTTGACAATTTCCTGATATACAGGGTCATCTGCATTTTCACTCTTTACTGCGATCAGGCAGAAATAGCTGTCATCCGCATACTCTGACTCTTTGAAAATAGCAGTAGAAGGATCAATACCGTAATCCAGTGCATAGTTGCCATTTACGACTGCAATGGTAAAGTCCGGAATTACAGAAGGAATTGTAGATGCTCCAAGCTCTGTAATATCTACCTGTACTTTATAATCAGTAATATCTGATACGGTAGGATTGGCTCCTGCATTTGGATCGATTTCAATAATCCCTGCTGACTCTAACACTTTCAGTGCACGTCCTCCATTAGAAGCATCATCCGGAATAGCAACGGTATCACCATCTTTTAATTCATCAATGGACTGAATCTGGTCAGAATAAATATTCATTGCAATGATGAATGTATCACCGATGGCTGTAAGGTCATATCCGTTCTTTTCTGTATCATTATTGAAGTATGCATGATGCTGGAATGCATTGATATCAATTTCTCCTGCATCCAGTGCCGCATTAGGAAGTGAGAAATCTGAGAACTGTACATATTGAAGATCAATACCCTCTCCTGCCAACTTCTCTTTGATAGGATTCCAGATATCTTCATAGATAACGCCGGTCAGACCAAGCTTCACAACACGGGTTTCTCCGTCATTTGAAGCCTGCGCTTCCTGTGTGGATGCTGTTGTATCACTTGTTGCTGCATTACTGTCTGTTGCGGTTGTATCCTCTGTCTTCTGGCTTCCGCATCCTGTAATCGTTCCTAATGCTAATGCTGCTGTAAGTACTGTTGCCAATAATTTCTTTTTCATAACTTATAATCTCCTCATCTATTTATTAATGTGTATTTTTCTTTGCAATATGATTTCCAATGATCTGTATCACGGTTACGATCACTACCAGAACAACAACTGTTGTATAAGTAACGTCCGGCATGTTTCTGTCATGTCCGTACATAATGGCAAAGTTGCCTAAACCACCGGCGCCAACTGCTCCTGCCATGGCTGTCAGACCGATCAGACTGATGATCGTAATGGTAGTTCCTCTGGCGATACCTGCAATGCTTTCTTTCAGATATACACTCCAGATAATCTCCAGATTGCTCAATCCCATAGATTGTGCTGCTTCGATCAGTCCCGGATTTACATCCGACATTGCCGTTTCCATCTGTCTGGTAAAGAATGGTGCACATCCAAAGATCAGCGGCACAATTGCTCCTTTTACACCGATTCCGGTTCCCATGATCGCTCTGCTGAGTGGAACAAGTCCCACCAGAAGAATGATAAACGGTATGGAACGAAAGAAATTCACGATCTTATCTATCACCTGATAGATTACTTTATTAGGTACGATTCCTGATGGTCTGGTCACGATCAATGTGATTCCAAATATAATGCCGATCAGGAATGATATTCCGCCTGCCCAACCTACCATAATAAACGTATCACGGAAACTTTCCCGGAAAATATCTGTTCTCGCCATGACATTCGGTATGATTTTATTTAGAAACTCTGCCATCAAAAATCACCTCCACTCCTACATTTTTCTCCCGCAGATACGCGATTGCTGCATCAATCCGCTCTGCTTCTCCCTGCACGATCGATACCAGACCGCCGATTGGATTGCCTCCTATCAACTCAATGTTTCCAAAGATAATATTGACATTCAGCTCAAATTTCCTTGATATCTGAGAAACCAATGCCTCTGAAACATCTCTCTTGATATAACTGGACCTGAGTACCACTTCACCCGGCTGGATATTCAACAATTCCTTGTGTGTCTCAACCAGTTCTGTTATTTTGGAAAGATTCGTTGTATTCTCAACAAATTCACGGGTAATGGCTTCTTTTGGATTTGCAAAAATATCAAATACCTTACCACTTTCTACAACAACTCCGCCTTTCATGACTGCCACTTTATCACAGATATCTTTGATAACCTGCATCTCATGTGTAATAACTACAATCGTAATCCCCAGTTCTTTGTTAACTTTCTTGAGAAGTTCCAGTATCGCCTTTGTTGTCTTGGGGTCTAATGCACTGGTAGATTCATCACTCAGAAGTATCTGTGGGTCACTGGCAAGTGCTCTGGCAATCGCAACTCTCTGTTTCTGTCCTCCTGAAAGCTGTGATGGATAAACATCTGCTTTTTCTTCAAGCTCTACCAGCTTTAATAACTGATTGACTTTCTCCTTCTTTTCCTTTTTGGATAATTTGGATTTTCGAAGAGGAAAAGCAACATTTTCATATACCGTTCTTGCTGCGAACAGGTTAAATTGCTGGAAGATCATTCCTATCTTCTTACGCCTCTGCCTCAGTTCCTTAGGTGACATGGCAGTAAGCTCTTCTCCCTCAACATAGACTTTACCTTCTGTCGGTCGCTCCAGCAGATTGATACATCGGACCAAAGTTGATTTGCCGGCGCCGGACATACCGATAATTCCATATATATCGCCTTTCTCAATGGAAAGGTTTATATTTTTCAGCGCCTCAACTGTTCCGTCCTTAGTTGTAAACCGCTTGGATAAATTTTCAAATACAATCTCTGCCATGTGATTCATCCTCTCTGTATTCCTGATAGATGTAATCATATCGTATTAGTAGGGATTTGTATAATAGGAAAAAAATATAGTTGGCGATAAGTTTTACTTATAACCAACTATATAATAAGGTTCATGAGATATCCAATAATATAGGATATCTTTTCCTCCACTGGCACTCTCTTCTACACAAATGCTGATAAACAGGAAGCATCCACCATAACTGAACCAGTGGTTTACAAGTACAGGGGTTGTCGTATCTACCAGTGTAATAAGCCATAGTACCAATATGACCAGAAGAGTCATCCTGGAAATTACTCCATAGGCAAAGCAGGTTATCAATGCCGATATATAGATCGCACTGACAGCAAACATGATTCCTACCTTAACTGCATCAGGTATCGCCCTGTAAATCAGTCCACCGAATAAAATCAGGCTGCACCAGAAATAATCCCGTCCGACCGCCTATTGCAGGTAAAAAGAACAGTAATGGCAGGTAAAAAATTCCCTGTCTGGCAACAGAGATCCACAGTGCCCTGGAATACTGTCCGATATTCTGCATGTACATACTGCTGACAGCATAAAATCCCAGAAAAGGCAGTGAGATACATTGTAATCTCAATATCTGCACACCTAATTGTATGACCTCTTCATCCTGACTCAATACTGCTGTAACAGGTTTTGCACAAATTGCCAGTAAGATAGATGCGAGCAAAAGGAAAATGGTTCCGATCCACACGGTCAGTTTCAACGACTTCTTCACTCTGTCATACTGTTTTGCTCCGTAATTCATGGCACAAATGGGCTGAAATCCCTGTCCCCAGCCTATCATGATCATATACGCCAGTGCTGCGATTCTGGAACTGACCGTCAAGGCTGCGATCATACTCTCTCCAAAATCTGCGGCTACAATATTAAGAAGCACACCTGCAATTCCTGTAATTCCGTCTTTCACATTACCGCACAAACGCAATTGGTTATATACTGTCAATCCAAACAGACTAAAAGGAACACTGAACAGAATAATCCTCAGATACTCCGTTGTATAATCCAGAAACTGTGGGGAAGCATTTCCTCCTATGAAACCAGCCAAAAGTCTGACCCATGCGGTCAACATCATCATAAGGACTACACCTGTTCCTAATGCCATGACTATACCCAAAGAAGATATAACTTCCGCTTCTGCATCTTCCTGTTCTCCTATTTTTCGTGACATGGCATTGACGCACATAGTAAAATAATGTTTCCCACAGATATTGGCTTTCTTCCCTTACAACATGAAAATACCGGAAATGTTTGATTTTCTTCTCCAATGCTGGATATTGACTGCCATAGTGTTTTTCCACCTTTACTGCCTCTGCACAAAGTGCAGCTATTTCCTGATCGTTCAGACATCTTTCAGATTGTAACTTAGCACTCACGGGAACTTCTTTCGTATCCTTATCCGCATATATGATCTGCGTTTTCTTAGAACCAATTTTATATCCTATCAACTCTCTGAATTTCCTTGCTGCCTCCAGCAATCCGGCTTCGTCTTTCCCTGCCTTTTTCAGTTCATTCTCAAAGGTTTCCTCCAGTCCATTCTCTTTCAGGAAAGCCCGGTAGGCGTCTGCTGTTATGACAAATCCGTCAGGAACAGCAATTCCCGCCGCACTCATTTCACCCAGGTTAGCACCTTTTCCTCCTGCAACCATGACATCATCTTTTCTGATTTCCTCAAAATCCATTACCATACTCATATCTTCCGCCTCTACCTCTGAATAAATTCACCAACTGTATTTTCAATAAATATCCTGAATATCTTTTCAAAATATTCCCTGTCGAACTGTACTGCATTCGCAAAAAGGACAAAACTTCCAGTAAACACATTGACTAAACCCTGCACATCAACCTCTTTTACAACTCCATGCTCTTTCCAGTATGCAGCAAGTTTCTCAATAAAATCCTGATATACTGCGCCCACGCGGTTCTCTGCATTCAGATCTGCTCTGGAAAGGATTGCAAAGCTCTGGGAATAAACAGGCTGTTCCTCGCCTTTCTTCATAAGGTCCATAGAATTGACATATATGATCTCTGTCAGAAATCCTACCGGGTCTTTCAGCGATTCATCAAATTTCTGTACGATTATTTCCAGCTTCTGCTTACTGCGATATCTCATGATATCCAGAACCAGTGCATCTTTATCCTTCCAGAAATTGTAGAAGCTGCCCTGCGCAATTCCCACCCTCCTGGTAAGTTCCTGAATACTGAGAGATTTCGTTCCTTTATCATGAAATAAATCCATTGCTGTTTCCATAATTTTCGTCTTGATCAGTTCTTTTTCTTCCTCACTAAATGCCTTTGCCATATAAATCACCACGCCTATGAATATTTTTATTCATTGCCTATATAAAAAAATAAGCAGCAAATACTTAATCTGTATCTACCGCTTATCCTGCTTCACAATTTAATAAAATAGTTACACTGCACGCATCAGTTCTGCGATCGTTTCTTTTAACCTGTTATAAGCTTCCTGCTCATCCTCAACATCCGCTACTGCCCTTTCCAGTGGACAGATGCCATCTCCTGTTCGATTACTGATCACGTTGATGCAGCGCTCATAACTATGCTCAATACCTTTACGTTCAAGATATTCTGCCGCCGCCTGGCTCATCAGATTGCCATGCACTCTGACCGCTTTTCCCATAGAAAGCATCATTGCGGCCGCTTTCCCGATAATTTTATCTACAATAATGGCATCCTTGAGGATTTCAGGATTGGAATCAAGTACTTTCATAATAGGTCTGACACCATTTCCTTTATCATGATATATGATCTGATCATTCCTGATCACAACGAAAGTAGCCTCTTCTGCAGCGATCATTTTTTTTGCCCGATCAAAGATCTCATCCGAACATACTGTTGCTGTCTGTCGCAAGTCACTGTCTGGCATTGTTTTCAACATCTTATTTACACTCTTTACAATAGGCGGAATCAAATGTAATTGAAGCACTGTTCCCGGGATTCCATCTACTACAAATGCAAAAACAGATACAAAAGTAACTGCCTTACCGCCTGCAAGAAACAGCATAGCCCAGACAGCACCATGCACGATACGCCCACAAACCATGGCAGCGATCAGTGATACATACAGATTCTTACGTTTCTGATAGTACAGTACTCCGCTTACCCCACCGTAAACTGCAAGTTCACACATCATGACTGGCAGCATTGGATAAAAAGCCGGCATTCCTGTCAATAACGAGGATACCAGAGGAACGACCATTCCGCCAATTATTCCCCATACAGGTCCACATAACATTCCCATCAGAAAAATCGGAAAATGCATTGGTAACAGAATCGTTCCAGGTACTCCAAATGCATGCCCCGTCACATAAGGCAAGATCAATCCTACTGCAGTCAGCAGTCCCATCATTGTAATAATTTGTGTCTTATTATTGTGTTTTGTCATCTGTTGCACCCCTTTTATAGTTGTTTTTCTTATTATAATGCATATTTTATTTCTACGCAATTCCAGATCAGATGATTTCCTGACAGGTCAGATTTTTCCTCTGTCCCATTGCAGGTGCACAGAAATGTACCGCATTTATAATGATCTGCTGAATCTCTGGTCTATAATAAATCGGATATTCCTCATGTCCGGGCTGGAAATAGAATATCTTCCCCAGTCCTCTCGTAAAGGTACAGCCACTGCGGAATACCTGACCTCCGGAGAACCAGCCTGCAAAGACCACATCATCCGGTTTGGGAATGTCAAAATATTCCCCGTACATTTCCTCTTCCGGAAGTTCTATTTTTTCGGGAATCCCGGCAGCGATCGGATGTGTTGGCATAAGACACCACAGATTCTCCTGTTCTCCGTGTTTCCACTTCAGCGTCATAGACGTACCTAACAGCTTCTTCATAATCTTTGAAAAGTGTGCAGAGTGAAGAGCAATTAACCCCATTCCCGCTAATACATGCTGTTGTACTCTCTCTGCAACTTCATCAGAGAACTCATCCTGCAGTGCATGGCTCCATATGATCAGCACATCAGTATCATCCAGTACTTCTCTGGTCAATCCATGCTCAGGCATGTCAAAAGTTGCCGTTCTAACCCGAATGTCCCCCTCTTTTCCAAGAAATCCTGCAATGCAGCCATGGATTCCTTCCGGATAAACCTTACCAATATTCTCGTATTCTCTCTCATGCTTGTATTCATTCCATACAGTTACTTTGATCATGATGTTTTTCTCCATTTTCCGTGAAGCAATAATGCCGTCACTTTTTCATAGCTTTCTTCTTTTACTTTTATTTTTATTCAAAATTATCCCTCAGAAATGCCGCTGACCTCTGTATGCACTTTTCCTGGTTCGGCGCATCGAAATGCTCGATCGCAAAGTAACCTTCATACCCGGATTCTACAATCCTGGCAAGTATCTCTTTCATAGGAATATAGCCGTCACCTACAGCAACCGACTCTGCTCCGCGATCCTTACAATGCACATGAATGACTCTGTCTTTCAGTTCTTCCCATGCTGTGAAGATATCTTCCTTGTGGATAATAAAATTACCGATGTCAAAGGTAATCCACAGACCAGGAGTCTTTCTCATGAACCACTTCATACCATTTACGCAGGCAATAGGCGAATCAATATTGTCAAAATCCTCTATGACC
>CAYRAW010000045.1:0-15895 GCA_964422225.1 uncultured Roseburia sp. | reverse complement strand
AGAAAACATACAAAATCGATGTAGACTGTGCAAACTGTGCAAACAAAATGGAAGAAGCTGCCAAGAAGACAGCAGGTGTTAAGGATGCAACTGTTAATTTCATGGCATTAAAGATGATCGTGGAATTTGAAGACGGACAGGAACCTAAGGAAGTTATGCAGGAAGTTCTTAAGAATTGTAAAAAAGTGGAAGATGATTGTGAAATCTTTTTATAAGATAGAATTACCGCAGCCAAAACTGGCTGCGGTTTGATTAAAGGCTGGTGAAAGACATGAATAAGAAGCAGAAGAAAGTTTTGATAAGAATTATTGCAGCGTTAGCACTGATCATTATTTTGTCATTGCTTCCGCTTACAGGTTATTTCGAATTGCTGTATCTGATTCCGTACGGCATTATTGGTTATGATATCTTGATCAAAGCATGCAAAGGAATTAAAAATAAACAGGTTTTTGATGAAAATTTTCTGATGGCAGTTGCAACATTAGGAGCGATTGCATTAGGTGATTATAAAGAAGGCGTCGCTGTTATGTTGTTTTACCAGATCGGTGAGCTGTTTCAGAGCTATGCAGTCGGCAAGAGCCGTAGAAATATCAGCGAGTTGATGGATATCCGTCCTGATTATGCCAATATCGAGAAAGATGGAAAACTTGAGCAGGTAGATCCGGATGAAGTCGAGATAGGAACTATTATAGTAGTACAGCCAGGTGAGAAAATTCCCATTGATGGTATTATCAGAGAAGGACAGACCACACTTAATACCAGTGCCCTGACAGGAGAGAGTCTTCCGCGTGAAGCTAAGGAGGGAGATGAAGTCATCAGTGGCTGTATCAATATGACAGGTGTACTTAAGATTGAAACAACCAAAGAATTTGGTGAATCTACAGTATCCAAGATTCTGGAACTGGTGGAGAATTCAAGTTCCAGAAAATCCAGATCAGAGAACTTTATTTCAAAGTTTGCACATTATTATACACCGGCAGTATGCTATGGCGCATTGGCGCTGGCTTTCCTGCCACCTATTGTACGTATGCTGTTTATGGGGCTTTCACCTGAATGGGGTGATTGGGTATACAGAGCTTTGACATTCCTTGTAATCAGTTGTCCATGTGCTCTGGTCATCAGTATTCCTCTTAGTTTCTTCGCAGGAATCGGGGGAGCCAGCAATACAGGTGTACTGGTCAAAGGTTCTAATTACCTGGAAACTTTATCTCAGGTAAAATATGTTGTGTTTGATAAAACGGGTACTTTGACCAAGGGTGTATTTGAAGTAAGCGGAGTACATCACAATACAATGCTGGAAGAAAAAGTCCTGGAATATGCTGCACTTGCAGAATGTTATTCCAGCCATCCTATCAGTAAGAGCCTGAAAAATGCGTATGGAAAAGAAATCAATCAGGATCGCGTGACGAATGTAGAAGAAATCAGTGGTAATGGTGTAACCGCAGTAGTAGATGGCGTTTCAGTAGCAGTCGGTAATGCCAAACTGATGAAGAAACTGGGTATTGAGTACTCCGATTGCCATAAAGTTGGTACATTAGTGCATGTAGCAGTAGATGGTGCATATGCGGGACATATTTTGATCTCAGATGTCGTAAAACCACATTCCAAAGAAGCAATTGCCGAATTAAAGAAAGCAGGAGTCAATCATCTGGTCATGCTGACAGGTGATGCACAGAGAGTGGCTGAACAGGTAGCATCAGATTTAGGTATTACCAAGGTATACAGTGAACTTCTTCCGGCTCAAAAGGTGGAAAAAGTGGAAGAACTGTTGACAAGCAAAGCAGAAAAAGATAAACTTGCCTTTGTTGGTGACGGCATCAATGATGCTCCCGTATTATCCAGAGCAGATATTGGTATTGCAATGGGAGCACTTGGCTCAGATGCGGCAATCGAAGCAGCAGACATTGTCCTGATGGATGATGATCCGCTTAAGATTGTAAAGGCTATCCGTATTTCAAAGAAATGTATGAGAATTGTTTATGAAAATATCTATTTTGCAATCGGAATCAAAATCTTGTGTCTGATTCTTGGTGCACTGGGTATTGCAAATATGTGGCTTGCAATCTTTGCAGATGTAGGAGTTATGGTCATCGCTGTTTTAAATGCGATTCGCGTATTGTTTGTCAAAAAGTTGTAACTGAATAGTTATGGAAATTGTAGGAGAAAGAAATATGGCGGAAAAGATGTGCTGCGATTCTGTGGAAGTGCATGAGGATTTGCTGAAAATTGTAAACGAAACTATGCAGGCAGAAACAGAGTTATATGATCTGGCAGAATTGTTCAAAGTGTTTGGTGATTCTACCAGAATCAGGATTCTATTCGTGTTATTTGAAGCAGAAGTATGTGTCTGCGATCTGGCACAGGCATTAAATATGACCCAGTCAGCTATTTCACATCAGCTTCGGATTCTGAAACAGAATAAGCTGGTCAAGAACAGAAGAGAAGGTAAATCGATCTTTTACTCATTGGCAGATGAGCATGTACGTGCCATTATCGCACAGGGAAGAGAACATATAGAAGAATAAGAAAAAGGATGCAGCATTTATTATTTTTGTTGCATCCTTTTAACTTGTGTGTAAACGTTGATATAATCAGTATATTTAGTTTAAGTTTTTACATTTCAGTACGAGTTTTTACATTTGGCTTGCATCGTGTTTTTCTTTCAGGCATAATGACCTTCGTCTGTTGAAAACGACAAGGTATCTCATACAAAAACATTGTGAAAAGCCAGAGAATATCTTATAATACAGATATGGAATCTTATTAAAGATGACGCTGCGTTTTCAACAGACAAATCTCATAATGGAGGAAAGATATGCACGAAAGCGTAGTGATCAATAGAACATATAAGGACAGACTTTTTAAAATTATTTTTGGAGATAAGAAAGAACTACTGATACTTTATAATGCACTGACAGGGAAAGAATATCAAAATCCTGATGAATTGGAAATAAATACTCTGGAGGATGTTATTTATATACACTTGAAGAATGATATGTCTTTTATATTAGATGACTGGCAGAATTTGTTTGAACAACAATCCACATTTAATCCTAACCAGCCACTTAGAGGTTTCTTTTATTTTGCAGATCTGTATAAGACTAAGTATTTTAGCAAGAGAATATATTCATCGACTTTACTTAAGATTCCAACGCCGCAGTATATTGTTTTTTATAATGGTACGCAGGAAATGCCGGATAAAACAGAATTGAAATTATCGAATGCGTTCCAACAGCCTACAACTCAGCCGGACATTGAAGTAATTGCACATATGATCAATATTAATTATGGGCACAACAAAGAATTGATGGACAGATGTAGAAAATTAAAGGAATATGCATTATTTATAGATACGATTCGTTGTTATTTAAATCAGAACAAACATTGGACCAGAGAACAGGCAATTGTAAAAGCTGTTGACAAATGCATAGAGCAGGATATACTTCGGGAAATCCTACAGAAAGAGAGGTTGAGAGTTATGGCATCTATTTTAGCGGAATTTGATGAGATAGGTTACAGAGAGATGATCCACGAAGAAGCATATGAAGAGGGATTGGAGAAAGGTAAAAAAGATGGAATAAAAGAAGGACGAAAAGAAGGTATTGAAGAAGGTATCCGTACGTTGATTGAATTTGCACAGGATTGTGGGTATGGTCCTGACGTGATCATGCAACAACTGGCACAGCGCTTTCAACTTTCAGAAGAAGAAGCTTCCGGTTATATGGAAAAATATTTAAAAAGAAAATGTAACTATTCAGAGCCATGCAAATAGAGGCAGAATATGCTTGTTTACAAGCATATTTGACTCAATTTATATGGCGAAGTAACCACATGAACAAAAGGAAAGCTGTGAAACAGCGATTTTGTGAATGGGGTTCTGAATAGTTACAAGAAAATAATAGAAATACAAATCCTGTTGCAGATTCTTCAAAACATGAGTCCACAATAGGATTTTTTGATTTAATATGACTTTCAGATAGCATATATAAATTTTTCTTAAAACACATAAAAATGCGTGTTCAGGAAATAAAAAAAACAAAACAATAATACTAAATTTATATTGATGGGAATTTGACGATTTTTGCTCAATTATTAAGAAATTATATTGTATTTGTTAAAAATATACTCTATAATGATAGAATAATCGAAGTATGTAAAATGAAAAATATTGATACGGAATAAAAGTGGTTCTAATGCAGAGGATAGAAGAATGTCAGAGGTAAAAGAAAAGATACTGATCGTTGATGACAACATTACCGACAAAGAGGAATTGAAGAAAATACTGGAAGACGAATATGAAATACTGGAAGCGGGCAATGATGAATTGGTCATGCAACTTCTGGAGGACAATCTTGGGAGTATTGCTCTGGTAATTATAAACCTGGAAATGCAGGGAATGGATGGAAGTGGTCTGCTTGAATTATTAAAGGGCAGGAATCGTTTTGCCAATCCGGTAGTAATGATCATTACCAGTCAAACAGAAGCTGAAAAAGAAAAATGCCTGGAAAAAGGTGCAGCCGATTTTCTTCGTAAGCCTTTTGTACCCAGGCTTGTAAAGCATCGGATCGAAAGCATTGTTCGTTGGAAAAAGGTATCTATGGCAGCAGATGCCTTAAAGTATGATAGTCTGACAGGATTGTACACAAGAGAATACTTTTATGAAAATATAGAAAAAATATTGAAAAATCATCCGGACACAGAGTATGACATGATCTGTGGCGATGTTGAAAATTTTAGTGTGATCAATGCACAGTACGGGATAGAAAAAGGGGATGAACTACTGTGCTATATTGCTGATTTTTATAGAGACAAATTTGGCACGGCAATTTTATGTTCCAGAATTGGCGCTGATAATTTTGCTATTTTTTGTGAACATGAAGTCAATTATAAACGGTATCTCGATAGTGAAATTACCACTTACATCAGACAGAATGCACCCGTAAGTAATTACGTTGTAAAGTATGGTGTATATGAAAACGTGGATAAAGAGTTACCACCAGCTTTTATTTATGACAGGGCGAGACTTGCGTTACATAAGAGCAAACATAATTATGGTGTAAAGATTGCCAAGTATGATACAGAACAGAGTGAAGAACTGGTCAGAAAGAAAATGATTCTTGATAATATGGAAGATGCACTGAGTACAAACCAGTTTCAGGTATATTTCCAGCCTAAAGTAGGACTTGCAACCGGCAGAGTAGAAGGCGCTGAGGCATTGGTCAGGTGGATTCATCCAGAATATGGTTTCATGCCGCCTGATTCATTCATTCCTGTATTTGAAGAAAATGGTTTTATCTGGAAACTGGATTATTATGTTACAGAATGTGTTTGTAAAAAATTAGATGAATGGAAGAAGGCAGGCATGCCAATGGTTCCGATTTCTGTAAATTTATCCAGAAGAGATTTTGAACAGGAACATTTAGTACAAGATATCTGTAATTTGACAGATCAATATAAAATTGAACATCAGTATGTACATTTGGAAGTAACAGAGTCTGCATATACAGAGAATCCTGAGCAGGTAATTATCAAGGTAACAGGACTTCGAAAAGCTGGTTTTCAGATTGAGATGGATGATTTTGGAACAGGGTATTCATCCCTGAATATGTTAAGTGAACTTCCGATCGATATTTTAAAACTGGATAAGAGAATGTCTCAGAAAAATATTCAGCAGAACCAGACGATATTGAATTTTGTATTTGGCCTGGCACAGTGTATTGGACTTATTACTGTAGCTGAAGGCGTAGAGAATATCGAAATGGTAGAAAAGTTAAAGAAACTTGGCTGCGATATGGTTCAGGGATATTATTATGCCAAACCTCTGCCGGTACATGATTTTGAAAAGTACCTGGCTGATAACTTTGAGAATACGAAGAAAATTGATAATAAGGAAAAGACACTTCTGGGTATAGAAGAGATAGAATATCAAAACGAAGCCAGAATACGCGCCGATCTTAGACAAAAGACAGAAATTATTAAAATGATTGATAATAATATTTCTGGTGGTCTTAAAGGATGTAAGGATGATGCGGATTATTCGTTCCGGTTCGTGGGTGAAGGTCTGCCTAAAATGTTTGGGTATACATATGAAGAGTTTATGGATATGACCAAGGGAACAGCCAAGGGAATGGTCTATCCACCGGATGAACCGGCAGCCAGAAAAATAGTAGATGACTGTTTTGCCAGAGGAGTTCAGTATTCTGTGAAATACAGAGTACCTAAGAAAGATGGAACTTTGAAATGGGTACTGGATTCTGGACAGAAATGCGTGGATGAGAATGGTGAATATCAGGTTAACAGTATTATAACGGATATTGATGATGTGCAGCAATTACTGGAACAGCTGGAATCTAAAGTACGCAGTGAGAAAATGCTGGTCAAATGTATTGAAACGTTGGCAGAAACAGAAAATCTTCAGAATGCATTAAATAATCTGTTAGCCTTAATAGGAGAATTCTATCAGGGGGAACGCACTTATATTATTGAATTTTGTTGGGATAAGAAAAAAATGTCCAATACATATGAGTGGTGTGGATCAGGCGTGACGTGTGAAAAGAATAATCTTCAGAATTTAGACATTTCAATTGTAAAAGACTGGATAGAAGCATTTGCTGAACAGGGGTCTTTCTATATTTCTTCTTTGCACAATGATGTGGATATGGCTTCAAATCAGTACCGCATACTGGAACAGCAGAATATAGAGAGTCTGATCGCTACACCATTAAGAAGAGGCAGCCAGATCGTAGGGCTTATAGGTGTTGATAATCCTTCTGATAATATCGGTCATTTGGATTTGTTGTCTTCTATTACACCGTTTATTGTTCGTGATTTATGAACAGAGATGTTGTTGATAAAATATATCAGCGTGATCATGATCGGTGATGGCATCAATGATTCCAATATGCATAAAAAGACACGGAACATCAACATTCCCGTGTCTTTTTGGTATGAAAATGAATATTAATATGCAAATCTGGCAAAACTAAGCTCTAATCCATCAGCTACTCTGTTACAGATATTAACAGCAGCACTCATAACATCCAGAAACTGATTGTCTTTGGTAACTACTTTCAGACCACCGGATCCTTCAAATTCAGCATCTTCTACATCCGATAATTCCCTGATCTCACGCAGGATTTCATTTGCCTATTTTGAATTAGTTATTTCTAACCTATAAAAAGTATACCACCATTTTTCAGGTTTGAAACAGGTCAAAATGAGAATGTTTCTCACTAAAAACAGTTGCTTCATACAAAGAGTTATGCTACTATAACTGTGGTTAGAATGTACTAACTAAATTGAATAAATCATGTGGACTCCTTGCAAAATATCTGAACACACGCGGATACTGAAAGGAAGGACGCTTCACCTTCCAGCAAGGGTCCAACTCTAACATTATGTGGCTGCCAAAGAGAACAGCCGCGGGAAAGGCATGGTGACAAAAATGGACTATTTGCAGATTGAAAAGGTAATCGGCAGAGAAATATTGGATTCGAGAGGAAATCCTACTGTAGAGGCAGAAGTAACATTAGTAGATGGAACAGTTGGAAGAGGCACAGCTCCTTCCGGTGCATCAACAGGTGAATTCGAGGCATTAGAGCTTCGTGACGGAGATAAGTCAAGATATCTTGGCAAGGGCGTTACCAAAGCAGTAGAGAATATTAATACAGTAATTGCAGAAGCGATCACAGGTCTGGATGCATCTGATATCTATGCAGTAGATGCAGCTATGATCAAGGCAGATAGAACAAAGGATAAATCCAAACTTGGTGCAAATGCTATTCTTGCAGTATCTATTGCAACAGCAAGAGCAGCATCTATCTCACTGGATATTCCTTTATATCGTTTCCTGGGTGGTATTTCAGGTAACAGACTTCCTGTTCCTATGATGAATATCGTAAATGGCGGCTGCCATGCACTTTCATCAGGACTTGATGTACAGGAGTTTATGATCATGCCTGTTGGGGCACCTTCTTTCAAGGAAGCTTTGAGATGGTGTGCAGAAGTATTCCATGCACTTGCAGCAATTCTTAAGTCAAGAGGACTTGCTACATCAGTTGGTGATGAGGGTGGTTTTGCTCCGGCACTTAAATCTGATGAAGAAGCAATTGAGACAATCCTTGAGGCTGTTAAGAAAGCCGGATATGAACCGGGACGCGATTTCAGAATCGCCATGGATGCAGCATCTTCTGAATGGAAAAGCGAAAAAGGCAAGGGATATTACAAACTTCCTAAGGCTGGAACAGAATATACTTCTGAAGAACTGATTGAGCATTGGGTAAAACTGTGTGAGAAATATCCTATCATTTCTATTGAAGATGGTCTGGATGAAGAAGACTGGGAAGGCTGGCAGAAACTTACCAAGAGACTTGGTGATAAGGTACAGTTAGTTGGTGATGACCTGTTCGTAACCAATACAGAAAGATTGTCCAAGGGTATTGAACTTGGTGCAGGTAATGCAATCTTGATCAAGCTTAACCAGATCGGTTCTGTATCTGAGACATTAGAGGCTATTAAGATGGCTCATAAGGCTGGATATACAGCAATTTCTTCACACCGTTCAGGAGAAACAGCAGATACTACAATTGCAGATTTAGCAGTTGCACTTAATACATGCCAGATCAAGACAGGTGCTCCTAGCAGATCTGAACGTGTTGCCAAGTACAATCAGCTTCTTAGAATTGAAGAGCAGCTTGGTGACAGCGCAGTATATCCGGGAATCAAGGCTTTTAACGTAAAATAATCATAGTTTCACAGTAAAGGAGAACTTCAATGGATAAGATTTATGTTGTATATTGGTCACAGTCAGGCAATACACAGGCTATGGCAGAAGCAATTGGAAGAGGTATTACAGCAGCAGGGAAGGAAGCAGTAGTACAGTTCGTATCAGAAGCATCTATCGATGATTTAAAGAATGCGTCCGTATACGCTCTGGGTTGCCCTGCAATGGGAGCAGAAGTACTCGAAGAGTGCGAGATGGAACCTTTTGTAAGTGATCTGGAAGGTTTTGTATCCGGTAAGAACATTGCATTGTTTGGCTCTTATGGATGGGGCGATGGACAGTGGATGCGTGACTGGGTAGAACGTATGGAAGCAGCCGGTGCCAAGATTGTAGGCGGAGAGGGCTTAATGAGCCATGAAACACCTGATGACAGTGTGCTTGCAGATTGTGAAAATCTTGGTAAGCAGTTAGCAGGTATGTAATTGGTGATGTATGCTTGAAGAGGGACTGATTACATATTGCGCCCCTACTCTGGCAGGAATCAAAAGTGCTAATCTGTTCAATTATCGTATCAGGACATCTAAGAAAGAAGTTCTGTGCGAGATATATGAGTTGAATCGTAAATTAAATGACAGAGGTGTCAGAATAGAAACTTTGCTCTGGAAAGATTCCTACGTTCTGATTTATGTATACAGACCGGGACTTCTGGGATACCCATTAGCAGATGTCATTGGATTTATAGATCACAAAGGACGTGACTGTAAATGCTGCGGTATATGGAAAGTCTATTGCAATGAGAACGAGGCAAGAAAGGTATTTTGCAGGCTGGAGAAATGTACACAGGTCTATCAGCGAGTCTTTGCAAACGGCAGAAATATTGAGCAGATGACTGTCAGTGCATCCTGACTTGTACAGGGGAAAATATATCATTTTGACCAGGAAGATATTTTAAAAGCTACGAAAATGGGACTATATGTATTGTCGGATATCATGGAATCGTAAATAATATAGTGGAAACGAAAGTACTTCATGATGAACCGTCCAGTGAATTATTTGAGTTCAATTCCCAAACACATTCCATATATTTTCATACTCCAAGACAACTTTTAAATGGAAGCCAGATGCACGAAGATAATTTTCCAGACAGATGGATTGAGGAGAAGATCGTACATCCACATTTTGCTGATGAATTTCGTAATGGATTTCGTGATGTTGAGAACAAAGTCGATATCAAGGAAACAAAATTGTTAATGAAATCTTCATCAGGAGAATATTCGTGGTATAAAATGACGACATGATTTTACCATGCGAGTCTTTCGGAGGCATTTGCATATGCTGAGCTGGATCTGGAAAGTGATCAGCTTCAGGCGGCAGGAGGTTTGTGGGCAGACTGTCCTAACCGTTTTCAGGGATATTGATGCGGAGAAACGGCAGCAGGAAGCAGCTCAGACAGATGCGTTGACGGGTGTGTTAATCGTAAAGTGTTTGAGGACAGAGTAAATGTACATATGAAGAATCCGGACAATGCATTAAAAGGTGCGATCGTATTGATGGATGTGGATAATTTTAAAGCAGTGAATGATCAATATGGCCATTTGGTGGGAGATGAAGTACTTAAACATATGGCAAATAGTCTGGAAGAAACGTTTGCAAGTGTGGGACTGATAGGAAGATTTGGCAGCGCAGAAATTGCCTTTGTCAGGGATGGGGCTCCATCTTACCAGAAGATATTGAGTCTGGTGGATGAGGCGTTATACAGAAGTAAGATTAATGGTAAAAACCAATACCATTATGCAGAGGAAAAGAAAAGCAGCATGTAACGGCTGCTTTTCTTAATGTACATATTTTATCTGTTACAGATGTGGTCAATATCTCTGATCAGTTCGTCCACAACTTCTTCTTTTGTTGCCCAACTGGTGCATACACGTACGGCACTGTGGGTATCGTCTGTTTTGCACCAGAAGCTGAATGCGTATTTTTCACTGAAAGCAGCCAGTTCTGTGTCAGTCAGAACAGGGTACTGCTGATTGGTCACAGAGTCGTAGAGCATAGAGACATTGTGTTTTTCAAAAGCATGACGGATGCGTATGGCAAGGTCATCAGCATGGAGTGCAATCTTCTCATACAGATGATCGGTGAAGAGGACTTCATACTGGATACCAAGGAGTCTGCCCTTTGCAAGCATAGCCCCGTGCTGTTTGATGAAGTAGCGGAAGTCCTTCTTAAGGGCGGGATTAACGATAACGACTGCTTCACCGAACATGGCACCTACCTTGGTTCCGCCGATGTAAAAGACATCAGTAAGGGCAGCCAGATCAGGGAGCATAACGTCATTTCCCTGTGCCATCAGACCATAGCCGCAGCGTGCACCATCGACGAACAGGAAAAGCCCTGCCTTGCGGCATACTGCACTGATCTGTTCCAATTCTGTCTTGGAGTAGAGGGTACCATTTTCTGTTGGTTGGGAGATGTATACCATACCCGGCTGTACAATGTGCTCGAAGCTGCCATCGTGGATGTGAGTTTCCCATGCTTCTTCTACCTGGGCAGCAGTGATCTTGCCATCTGTAGATGGGAGTGGGAGAACCTTGTGACCGTAGCTCTCAATCGCACCTGTTTCGTGGACATTGATGTGACCGGTAGAAGCAGAGAGAACTCCCTGATAGGGGCGTAGTCCTGCGGAAATAACAGTGGCATTCGTTTGTGTACCACCTACAAGGAAATGTACATCCACATCCTGATCGCCACATGCTTCCCTGATCAGTGCTCTTGCATGCTCACAGTGCTCATCCACACCATAACCGGGAGTCTGTTCGTCATTAGTCTTCATAAGTGCTTCAAGAATCGCAGGATGCATTCCTTCAGCGTAATCGCATTCAAATCTTATCATAGTAGTTTACCTTCTTTAATATACAATATCTTTTCAAAAACACATTCACAAAATCGCATCTGTGATACTTTTGCTATAGGGCATTGAATAGTTACATTATACATAAAAATTTTACATTTGCAATAAGAAAAACGGTATTGTCAGAAATAGGAAACAATATCGTTTTTCCTTTATTTTACGCGGCTTTTAAGAATTTTAAACAACATGAAAAATTGTTACAAGTAACAATAGATAACGTAGCGTTATTATGACTGGTTCTATGATATGCCGGAATCGGTATGCTACAAGGATCCTCCGGATCATGCAGCCTTGATACACATGATATCCCAAGGTTTCTGTCCTGCTGTGGTGGAGACAGGAGAAGAATGAAACTGGCGTATTTCTATCTGTTCAGGGAGAAATCAGGATAATATAGAGAAATGAATGGGGCGCACCTTTTGGTGTGCCTTTTCATATTCTGTTCATATATGGCATTTTTGCATACAGAATGGGGAAAAGATATGGACTATGGAGCGAAAGAGGCATCCTGTATTCCACAGGTAACACTTCGGGAACCAAGGTTGACAGGACAGGGAGTGCTGATCGCTGTTTTGGACAGTGGAATAGATTATTTTCTGACAGAGTTTCGTAACAGTGATGGAACGACCCGGATTCTGGCGTTATGGGATCAGACGGCAGTTCCAAATGCAGAGAGAGGATGGCTGCCGCCTGAGGGGTATACGGAAGGAGTATTGTATACAAGGGAGAACCTGAATGCAGCACTGGCGGCAGGCAGCAGACAAGAGGGACTGGCTATTGTACCACAGCAGGATGTTTCAGGGCATGGGACAGCAGTAGCGGCTCTGGCAGCAGGCTCTCAGTCAGGGGTGGCAGTGCAGGCGCAGCTTGTGATCGTGAAGCTTGGCAATCCTCTGGCGGAGTCTTTTCCCAGAACGACACAACTGATGCGTGGCATCTCCTATGCGGTAAATCTGGGGGTAGAGTTGAATATGCCTGTGGTCATTAACCTGAGTTTCGGGAACACATATGGAGATCACAGGGGAGAATCATTACTTGAGAGGTTTATTGACAATGCTTCGGAGATAGGCAGAACTGCCATTATCATAGGAAGTGGAAATGAGGGCGCTTCTAATGGGCATACAGCGGGGATCGCCCTGACGCAGAAAACAATAGAACTGGCAGTTGTGGCATATGAAACAGGGTTGAGCATCCAGATCTGGAAACATTCCAATGATGATTTTGAATTGCGGCTGCGTTCCCCGGGAGGTGAGGAAGTACAGTTGGAAACCAGATGGGTAGATACGTTAAGAAGGACTCTGGAGCAGACACAGTTATTGTGCTATATTGGAGAACCGTTGCCATATTCAGTGAATCAGGAGATCTATATTGATATGCTTCCTACAGGCAGATACATCAATGAAGGGGTATGGAGTATTGTGTTGACTCCCCGTAAGGTGGTAACAGGAGAATACAGAATGTATCTGCCAAGTTATGCAGCAAGAAATACAGGGACGGGATTTTTCCTGCCAACGCCTGAAGTGACATTGACGATTCCATCTACTTCCCTTAGGGCTGTCACCGTGGGAGCCTATGATGTCAGAACTTCCGGTTATGCAGATTTCTCAGGCAGAGGCTATGTATACCGTTATGAGGAAGGACGTGTGGGAGAAGAGGGGCTGCCTTTTGGAACCGCATTCAGTAAACCGGATATCGTAGCACCGGGAGTGAATATCACAGTTCCGGTGCCGGGGGGCAGCACACAACAGGTATCGGGGACTTCCTTTGCAACGCCTATTGTCAGTGGCAGTGCAGCACTGCTTATGGAGTATGGCATTGTAAGAGGTAATGATCCTTACCTGTACGGGCAGAAACTCAAGGCATATCTCATTAATGGCGCGAGGAAACTGCCAGGTTATGAGAGATTTCCGAATGATATGACAGGGTGGGGAGCTTTGTGCGTGGCAGATAGTTTATCTTGAATATTATGTGAATTGTATGTTATTTTTGATACAAAATTCCTATTCCACTATTGAAGCTGCAAGAGCAGGAGAAAATGGTAAAGGTTTTGCAGTTGTAGCAGAGGAAATCCGTACCCTGGCAGATCAGTCCGGACAGTCAACGGAGCAGATCAGTAAGATTATCCGGTAGTACCTTCCAGACTTCACGAAGCGTTTCATTTCCTTTTTCAAATCCGCAGGATGTATTGATCAGCTTGAAATTCTGCAGATCCAGTGTCACATAAGATACGATACAGATAAATTATTCGCCTTTTGAAACAACGCACAATATTTTTGCAAAATAAACAAGTAAATGATATAATCTGGAAAAACGGTAAGCAGAATCAAGTTGACATAAAACAGTGTGTTGGAAACAGTGCATGCAATAGGGACTGGTGTGCCGTTGTTCCAAAGGTTGCAGGTTGCAGAAAGGCATGGTTATTCATATGGAAGAATTTAATCAGGAACATAAGAGGAGACCGCGTTATAAAGGAACGCACCCTCGCAAATTTGAAGAAAAATATAAGGAACTGAATCCGGAAAAATATGCAGACACGGTAGCGAAAGTCATCAGTAAGGGAAGTACACCGGCAGGTATGCATATTTCTATCATGGTTCAGGAAATTCTTGACTTTTTACAGATACAGCCCGGGCAGAAGGGACTGGATGCCACACTTGGATATGGGGGACATACCAGACGCATGTTGGAGCAATTGCAGGGAAAAGGACATCTGTATGGACTGGATGTTGATCCTATAGAAATTGTGAAGACGACGCAGAGATTACGTGAAGCAGGATATGGGGAGGATGTATTTACTTCGATCCAGGAGAATTTTGCCAATATAGCCAAAGTTGCCGGGGAGTATGGACCATTTGATTTTATGCTGGCTGATCTTGGAGTATCGTCCATGCAGATCGACAATCCGGAGAGAGGTTTTTCCTACAAACTGGATGGACCTCTGGATCTGAGACTGAATCCTCAGAAGGGGGTCAGTGCGGCACAACGTCTGACTCAGGTAACAGAGGATGAATTAACCGGTATGTTCGTGGAGAATTCGGATGAACCTTATGCACGGCAGATCGCAGCAGTCATCATGAAGGAAATGAAAAAAGGACAGAAAATAGATACCACGACAAAATTAAGAGAATGTATTGAAACTGCACTTGCTTTTCTGCCGGAAAATAAAGAGAAGAAGGATATCTTAAAGAAAAGCTGCCAAAGAGTTTTTCAGGCATTGAGAATTGACGTGAACAGTGAGTTCGAGGTACTTGATCAATTCCTTTACAGTTTACCACAGGTGATGGCTTCACATGGAAGGATCGCTATATTAACATTCCATTCAGGTGAGGACAGAATGGTCAAGAAAGCATTTAAACAGTACTATAAGGAAGGAATCTTCAGCGAGATAGCAGAGGATGTGATACGGCCAAGTGCAGAAGAATGCAGAAATAATGGCAGAGCGAGATCAACGAAGATGCGTTGGGCGATCAAGAGCTGAATACAGATTCCATAAATGCCATTCATTGATAAGAGAATGGCAAAATATAAGAAGCCTCTCTGTTCTATCCGTGGTACAATAGGCCTTAATAAGAGGGACAGAAAGGTATGGTGGTCAGTATGGCAGTAAAAGGTCCGGTGGCACCAAAGGATCCTGCAAAGAAAAGACCTTTTTTCTATATTATGCAGGAAAAGGAGATATTTGGAGCAAAACAGCCAGATGGCAGAGGAATCCAATTTATATACGAAAATGATAACAGACTTATAAACAGTGCACAGATAGCCGGAAATGTGACAGACAGGGAAATGCTGGAGCTTATGAAAACTACAGAAGGATTCAGAAGGCTGGTGCACAGTATTGGTGTTTCTGTAGATATTGTGACACCTGTGTCACAAATTCAAAAAGTTCGATTTGCATTTCAGATGTATGGCAAGACGGATCCTTATGTGTCCGGAACTACGATCAATATGGATACTTTTGCAGATGGAGCGGAGAGGATATTGGAGCTGGCAGATGTAGACTGGTCGGATGATGATAAGGAACCGGGACAGATACGTTTTGAATTCGAACAGAGTAAACTGCAGGCAAGGGTCAGTGTGAGATTTTACCTGCAGGATGGATATGAGGCTCCCCCGGTTATTTCGGATGAAGCCGTGGATATGCAGGGAACCGCATACAGACAGATGATTGGACAGTCTCTGATGCAACGTGGCAATCTGTCACGGCTTGCAGGTGCAATACATAAGGCACAGCAGGGAGAGGATGTTACATTAGCATATATTGGCGG
>CAYRAW010000044.1:0-15902 GCA_964422225.1 uncultured Roseburia sp. | reverse complement strand
GAAACCAGTGAATTACCATCTACTGCTGCAACCGTAGTTCTTTCCAATGTAGCATCATCATTAAGATACCCATACTCTCTGCCATTGGTTCCGTTTAATTCGTCATTATAGTATTCTTCCAGACCATATGTTCCATTATTATCTGTTCCCGTAAACCCTATCACATCACACGCCAAAGTATTATTCGGATATCGTCTGGTATATTCCTCTTCGAACCAGACACCGTTGATCACGCCCTTTTGCTGATCCGATTGGGCTGTTTTATTAAATTCTGCTGCCTCTGCAGCTACTTCTTTCTCTTTCTCAAGGAACGGGCTGATCTCATCATAGGTCAGTCTTTTCCTTAAAACATAGTACTGAGAATTAGGGTTATTCTCTACATAACTATCCAGATCAGAACGATTCAGTCCAAAGCACTCTGTCAGAGCACTCAGAGTCGGTTCCTGATCTCTTTCATCGGATTTCATGACTTTGCAGTCAAGAACTACATTATATACTTTCTCACTGACAGCAAGAATCGTACCGTTCCTGTCCGTGATCGTACCTCTTTTAAAGGGAAGTGTTGTGGAATCGTATCTCTGTTGGGAAAGTATCTTCTTCTGATAACTCTCCTGATTGTCCCTGGTAATATATACCAGTCTCACACATAAACCACCAAAAGCCAGCAGTATGATCACGATCATGACTCCCAGCTTTTCCCTTAGTATTCTTTTAAATGTTTTTCCCCGTCTGTAACGTCTGCTATTATTTTTTCTTGCCATGCTACCACCTGTCTTTAATCGGGAATATTGTCATATTGTCTGACGTAATCGCTGCCTTCTCCTGAATAAGTGATAACCTGCCCCTCTTTGGCATATTTCATGCCCAACTCACTAATTGCTATTCTTTTGATTTCTTCCAGATCCACACTGCTCATGATTTTGGTATAAGTCTCATCATTTTCAAGCTTCATACTGTTGAGTTGACTTTCCATTTTAGAAATGTGTGTGACTCTGTTTGTTATATCCGATTGTAAATTAACATATCCCATCAATACGATACAAACTACCAGCACCGATGCTATCATAAATGAAATATAGCCTAAATTCATAGGAGCTACCTTGATACGCTTTTGACGTATCGGCTGCTTTTTTACCCTGTGTGCTGTCTTAGTTCCCCGTGACGGAAGTGTTTGAAGTTTCCGTGCTGTATTCCCATCTATATAAATTTGTCTTGCTGTGCTTTGATAATTTTGTCTGTTCGTACGTGTTGCATGTGACGAACCTACATTTTTCATAATGCTCCTTATTCCTCTCTTTTAAATATGTTCAAAGACTCTGAGTTTTGCACTCTTTGACCTTGAGTTCTCTTCCATCTCTTCCTTACTTGGAAGGATTGGTTTTCTGGGTGTTGCCTTTCCATATGGAGCCTTACCACATACACATACCGGGAATTCTGGTGGACAGGTACATGGATTCTCCTTCTGCCTGTACACATTCTTAACGATTCTGTCCTCTAAGGAATGAAATGTGATAATACATAATCTTCCCTGTGGATTTAACATATCTATCATATCGTCAAGCGAATCTCTCAATACATCCAGTTCATGATTACATTCTATACGGATCGCCTGAAAAGTACGTTTGGAAGGATGTCCTCCCGTTGCACGTATCTTAGCCGGAATTGCAGCCTTGATAATATCATTGAGCTCATAAGTAGTCTCAATAGGCTTGTCCGCTCTCGCCTGTACGATGTGCTTTGCAATGTTCTTTGCGAACTGATCTTCTCCATAATCCCGGATAATATGGTACAATTCCTGTTCAGAATACGTATTGACAATATCTCTGGCTGTCAGCTTCTGACGTTGATCCATACGCATATCCAGTGGGGTATCATATTTATAAGTAAAACCTCTCTCCACTGTATCCAGTTGATAAGAAGAAACTCCCAGATCAAGAACGATACCGTCTACCTTATTTACACCGATCTGAGCCAATGCCTCTTTGGCATTCCGGTAATTATTACGGATAATGGTAACTTTATCTCCAAATTCTTCCAGTCTCTTACCTGCCGCTTCTATTGCAGCCTCATCCTGATCAATTCCGATCAGTCTGCCACTTTCACCCAGTCTGCGGCAGATTTCATAAGAATGTCCGCCACCGCCAAGTGTTCCGTCCAGATAAATGCCATCAGGCTTTATATTCAGTGCTTCTATCGTTTCATCCAGTAATACTGACTTATGCTTAAATTCCATTGTTCACGTTCCCCCTTATTACAGCATTAATCCCAATTCAGCCATATGTTCTGCAATATCTTCCATATCATCATATTCAGAAGCGTCTTCCCACTTCTCTTTGCTCCAGATCTCAATACGACTGGCAACGCCCACCAATACCACATCTTTATCAAGTCCGGCAAATTCACGAAGTACAGATGGGATAAGAATTCTTCCCTGCTTGTCCACTTCAACTTCAGCCGCTCCTGCCAGGAAGAAACGTACGAATTTACGTGATTCTTTGTTCATCAACGGCAATGCTTTGAGCTTTTCTTCAAAAGCAGTCCATTCGGCGTTATCATACACAAACAGGCAGCCATCTAATCCCTTGGTCACCACAAATCCATCACCTAACACTTCTCTGAATTTGGAGGGGATAATGAGCCTGCCTTTTGCATCTATCGTATGATTGTATTCACCCATGAACATAGCAATCACCCGCCTTCAACACAGTTGTGAATAAATGAATAACGTGCCACCACATCGTACCACTTTCATCCACTTTCCACCACTTTTATTTCATTTTACATGAATTTTTATAAAATAACAAGCAATTTTCACTATTTTTTCGTGTTCACACCAAATCCGATGCATGAAAAAAAACGCCTGACCTTTTTGATCAGACGTTCCATTTTATTTTTCTTTATAATATGCTCTTAACAACTCTTCTATCTGCAGATTGATACTTTCCGGGAAAGTTTCTTCCTGATGCAGTGGAATTTTAAGGGCGAAGTCCAGATTTTTGTACCGATGTGGATTTCTGCTGTTCCTACGGTCCTGTTTCTCCAGCGTTCCTGCGCCGTCAATGAACTGCTGTGCCAGCAAATATGCCAGTTCCCCCTGTATCTTCAGCTTATAGGATGTGCTGCGTTCCCAGCCTGTCTCTGTCTCCTGCAGCAGACGCTGACTGCACTCAAACATACTCTTTAGAAACAGCGGAAAATCTTCTTCCGTTTTCCACAAATACTTACCTGATGCAATGACAAAATCACCCATGATCTCTCCATCATAGTCTTCTGCATAATGGTACACATTACGCCATGTATATGCTCTCTGATTCAGTGATGCATCCCATTGTGTCTGTTTTGATCTTGGATTTTTGGCTCGCTTCTTTTGCTTATTTGTCCTTTGTACGTTTGACTAATTTCTAAGAAGTGCATATGCCTCGTTGATTTCCTGCGCAGTATACAGATACGTACTTGCCTTCTCCATGTTTGCATCCGAATGTACCCTGTGCATAAGTTTCCTGTATTTCTTCTTGATCTCATCCTGCTCAGTATACTGATCCACTTCCAGAATCCGATATGCCTGTGCCTTTGTCATTATGATCTCTCTAATATCTTATTCAATATTCTGTACAAAATCTGTGCCTCTTCTTTGTCAAGTGACACGCAGCCCTGCATTTTCCTCGGGATCTGAACAGCCTGTTCCTTTAGTGCTTCTCCCTGTTCTGTGATCGTCACATTCAGGACACGTTCATCCCCTTTATCCCTCTCTCTGGTGAGATAGCCCTTTTGTTCCAGTTTCTTAAGAACCGGTGTCAATGTTCCGGAATCCAGATAAAGAAATGCTCCCATATCTTTTACATTGATCTGTTTATGTTCCCATAATACCATCATGGCAATATACTGTGTATATGTCAGATCTATTTCATCCAGATATGGCTTGTACCGTCTTACGATCTCTTTTGCACATGCATATAACGGAAAGCAAAGCTGATTGCATAATTTCAATGCATCATATTCATTACACATTTCAAATGCCCCCGTTACTGTGCGCCTCCGATCCAGTTCTTAAGAGCCTGTTTGGACTGAAATCCTACCATCTTATCCACGATCTGACCATCACGGAGCAGGAAAAGCGCAGGAATATTGGTAACTTTATTTGCCATAGCCAGATCCATATTCTCATCTGTATCCGCATTATAAAACTCTACCTGACCTGCCAGTTCTTCAGATAATTCCTCCATAACAGGTGCCAGCATCTTGCATGGTCCACACCATGTTGCGGAGAAATCTACTACTGCTACCTTTGCATTTAAAGCATCCTGCATGTTGTTCTGTTCAATCTTCTTTACCATATTCATACCTCTTTCTACATTTTTATATTAGTATTTACTATTTTGACACATATCATGTGTGCAATTGCTGTCGTATTAGATTGTTACAAATTATATTGTACGCAATCTAATTAGCTTTGTCAAGCACATTTTCTTGTCTTTAAAAAAGAACAAGATTGTTAAAAAAATAACTAGACTAATTTCTACCATTTTAGTATACTATAAATGTAAACAGGTTATAAATCCATTTTAAGAAAGGTATGGTGACTATTATGACAGTAAACAGTAGAAAAGTAGTAATGATTGGTTGCGGTTTCGTTGGTTCCTCTTCTGCTTTTGCATTAATGCAAAGTGGTTTATTTTCTGAAATGGTTCTGATAGATGCAGACAGGAACCGTGCAGAAGGTGAGGCCATGGACATCAGCCACGGTATATCTTTTGCCAGTCCCATGAAAATATATGCGGGCGGTTATGATGATATCAGCGATGCTGCGATCATTGTCATTACCGCAGGTGCTAACCAGAAACCTGATGAGACGAGGCTGGATTTGATCAAAAAGAATGCCGGTATCATGAAATCCATCGTAGGTGAGATCAAAAAACGGGATTTTAAAGGCATCCTGCTTATTGTTTCCAATCCGGTAGATATTCTGACCTACATTGCTCTTAAGGAATCCGGATATCCTGCTAATCGTGTCATAGGTTCAGGTACCGTTCTGGATACGGGACGTTTTAAATACGAATTAGGTGAACATCTCGGGGTTGACAGCCGAAGCGTTCATGCTTTTATCATCGGTGAGCATGGCGACAGCGAACTGGCTGCATGGAGTAATGCCAGAGTCGGCGGTCTTCCTATCAATGACTTCTGCGAATTGCGCGGTCACTTTAATCATGAAGCATCCATGAAAAAGATTTTTGATAATGTCAAGAACAGTGCCTATGAGATTATTTCCAAGAAACATGCCACTTACTACGGTATTGCTATGGCAGTTACAAGGATCTGCGCCTCTATTGTTCGTAACGAGCAGTCTATCCTGCCAGTATCCAGCCTGATGACAGGTCAATACGGACTAACCGATGTTGTTCTCAGTATTCCTGCTGTAGTTGACGCAAACGGGATTGAAACTGTTGTTCCAATTGAACTAAGCGATTCTGAACTTCAGGAACTTAGAAAATCTGCTGAAGTCCTACAGGGCATTATAAAAGAATATGCATAAAAACGATGGGCGAATGACACTGTTGTCACTCGCCCGTATTTACAATTATTTTAATGCCGCCCCATCTTTAAATGCATTTCCCACTACTTCGCCTAACTTTACATACGTATTGTTGAAAGGATCAAAAGTGATTGGCTGCACCTTAGCCACATCAACCTTACCCTGTTCATCCAGGACGCTTTCATCTACACTGACATTTACAATTTCTCCGATCATTCTGCAAGTTTCTTCATCATAACTCTTTAACCTGCATTCTACTGCAACTGCCAATTCCTGGATCAATGGTGCATCAACATATTCTGACTTAACTGCGTGAAATCCAGCCTTGGCAAATTTATCTGCTACATCATTGCCTGATGCAATTCCGACATAATCACAGGCAACGACATGAGCCGCATCTGCCATACTAACCGTGAAAGCCTTTCTCTTGAGTATATTCTTCACGGTCTTGTGACCGGCGCTCAGGCACATCGACAGTTCATTGCCTTCGCTGATCCCACCCCATGCTGCATTCATGGCATCAGGTGTACCGTCTTCACCGTAAGTAGCAATAATAAATACAGGCTGTGGATAAGTATAAGGTTTTACTCCAAAATTCTTTCTCATAATGATAATTCATCCTTTCTGCTAAACAATTTCGCCCGGAAATCAAGATTCCAACTCTTATCCTGGTACGTTACCAGTTCCATATGTGACAAGTCTAGCACATTTACAGCAAACTTGCTACTGTAAATCCTATGCTGTACTACTTCCTAAATTACCTTTTTGTTCTTCCAGCTCACGCCTTAATTGCTCAATTACGGCATCCTTCTTTTCCAGTAAGATGTCCTTTTGCCTTATCTCCATTTGATCCTGCTCATGCATTTTGGTCATTTGTTCTATGGTATCATGCAGATATTTCTGTTCCAGCTCATAATCCTCTCTATCTCTGCATCTCTCACGCACATTGAAATCCGCATATAAATCGCACAATGTATTGGAAGCTTCTGTAAAATATTCATTGTCTTTCGCAATCATCTTTAACTCCTCCCAAGTCCTGGCTTTGAACAATTTCGCCCAGAAATCCAGATTCCACTTCTTATCCTCTTCTGTAGCAAGCTCTATCTGCTTCAATTCTAACACGTTGACCTGAAATTTGTCACTATATATGCGATGTTTATTCATATCCATCAACACATTTCTGGAATAGAAAATCGGTTCACCATCAAAGGGTGAGAAGTTCAAAATTCCAATGTGTATTGCCGGCTTCACATTGATATACTGATCACCTTTCTGCAAGCTGTTATACATACGGCTTAGATATCCTATGGACCGTTCCGGCCAGTCATGGCGGTTCACCATCTGCATCTCCAGATTGATCTGCTGATAATGATTCAGCACTGCCTTAATATCCAGCCGGAATTCCTTATCATTGATGGTTTCTCCTATAACGATTGGATTCATAATCTCCACCGATAAGATATCTTCCGGTGGCATATGCAGCAGTGAACTTAACAGTCCCTTCAATGCGACTGTATTCTGCTGAAACAATGCACGGAACATATAATCATTGGTCATGTTGTATTTTATCTCACCGGTTGCCTTCTCCAACGCCGGTGTAAATTTTGTCTTTTCCTTAGTCATTTAAAGTATCCTTTGTCTATTTATTCAAGCGCCTGTAAAGGGCATTATAACAAGCTGATAGACAAAGGCAAGCCAAATGTAAAAACTCGTACCTCAAATGTAATAAGTCGTACTCTCATTGATAAAATTTTAACATATTCTGCAGAATATTGCGTATTTCATCCCTCAATGATTGCGGTCTAAGTACCTCTATCTTATCTTGCTGGCTTAACAGCCACATGACAATGCCTTTTCCATAGACCTCTGCCTCTATCACATAGCCTGTCTCATCCTGTGAAATCACTCGTGCAGTCGGTAATCTGTCCAATACAGGCTCCGGATTGCTGCCAAAAAATCTGAATTGCGTTGTCATCAGCTTACCTGCATACATGAACTGAATACGCTTGCGGAACTCGCCTTCCTCGAACCGATCTGCATATCGAATCTGAAATTTTTCTCCCGTTTCCTGACAGTTTTTGATCCTGTCTATGCGAAAAATAGCAGGATAATCGTATTTATGTACATACTTGCCCCGTTCATCCTTTTCCACAATAAAGGCATTCAAATAAAAGTAATACTCTGAAAACAAAATTGCGACAGGCTCAATGATTCTCTGAATCGTTTCTTCTGAATTACCAGCCTTGAAGTATTCTATCTCTAACTGATTGTGTTCCTCAATATCACTGCCTATGCGCCACAACTTGTCCTGAATATAGGAACTGTGATGCAGCTCTACATAATGAAATTCCTCATTAGAAAGTAAAGCCTTAACCAAATCCATACTGGTATGCGGCACACATCCCTGTATCAGCTTGTCAAGAATCGTAGTAATCTCCTTCGCAGTAAAAGCACGACTCTCCAAAAGAATTTTACTTACCGCCAGAATCTCACTGTTGGACATAAGAGAACCCTCTGCGCCTACCATTTTAAAACATTTCTTACTACGATCATATTCTATTTTTCGGTTATCCGCAGTGTCCATAACTCTCTGCTCATCCAGAAAAGCACGAATGTCATCAATGTCCCGCTGGATGGAACGGGCATTTACTTCAAAGCGCTGTACTTCCTCTGATTTAATAATAGCCTGACCTTGGCAAAATCTAAGATAGAGGTCAAGAACTCTTATACTTTTGGGTAGATTTCTTTTCATATACATCCTTTTTCATACCATTTATACAATTAATTATACTAAACCGTAACAGCTAATGCCATGTAAATAAAACTACTACTCTTTCAAATGATACTATTCAAAATATTTGTTGCACTTGTTCACTTTTTAAAATCAACTGACAAGAATAGAGATAAATCTTCATCTGACGGGTCATCAATAGTGGATACTCTCCTCGCATGGCATAATACTAAATCATCAAAAACATTACGAGCCAAGCGTCCATTTGCAAAATTTTCATCTTTATTCCTTATCATACAAGAGAAGTACTGTCTAATTAATTTATCTAAATCAGGGCTTATTTTATAATCATTTTTTTTACAAATTTCTTGAAGAATTTGAATTAGTTCGTTTTCATCATAATCACCAAATTCTATAAAAGTATTAAATCTAGATTTTAAGCCTGGGTTTGATTGAAAAAAAAGCTCCATAGGTTTTGTATAACCAGCAACGATGACTACTAAGTCATCCCTATAGTCCTCCAATGCCTTGGTTAATTCCGTTAAACATTCTCTACCATAAGAATCTGCATTATCATTTTCAGTAATACTATATGCTTCATCTATAAACAGGACTCCGCCTTTTGCCTTTTCAACAATATTCTTTACTTTTAATGCTGTCTGCCCCTGGTATCCAGCAATCAAATCAGTTCTTGAAACTTCAATAAAATGTCCCTTCGAAAGTAATCCTATCTGTTTATAAATATGCCCCACAATTCTAGCCACTGTCGTTTTCCCTGTTCCCGGATTTCCCAAAAAAGCCATATGTAACGTATTCTTAGTGCTATAGAATCCTCTTTCTTTCCGTACTTTTTGAACTTTTTGAAGAGCAATCAAATCATTAACCTGATTCTTAACACTTTTTAATCCTACTAAATTATTTAATTCATCCATCAGTTCTTCTAAACTCTGATTATCTTCGTTGCTTGAAACAGGTATTTGACAAATATTTTTTATATATTCATATCCACAAAAGCAAATCAAATTATCGTTAAGATTTTTCGCAATTTGTTTTATTTCTCTCGTATAGTTAATATTTGTAGTAATGTCTGAAATATTTCTGATCAATAACTTAATGGCATTTTCATTTTTTGATTCCACTATCTCAATAGCATTTTTAGAAATTTCACCACACGATTCTGATATTGCATCAAGTTTTGACGCAACATCCAAAAATGCCTTTTCATATTTATTTGCCATTAGATAACACCTACTATCAATAAAATGAATGAAATAATCGACAATCCTATACTACAACTTGCAATGATGTATGCATGTTTGATTTTTTTAAGTATCGAATCAGAAAAAATATGCGTTTGTTCTCTTTCTTGTTCTAAAATCTTTTTAAGATCTTCCAGTTGCAAATCTTGTCTATTGTTTTTTTTCAAAAGATCATCTACCTTTTCTGTAACTATCTGTGTTGACTCATATATTTCATCAATATCAAATAGATGCTCAACCTTTTCCATTTGGGATTTAAAAGACGCAATTAAATCTATTCGACTTTTTATCTGATTTAAAATACTATTTACTCGTACTACCTGTTTGCTGCTTTCTTCAATATTATTCTTTGCATCTTCCAAATCAAACCATATAGTATCAATTTGTTTCAAATGTTCGAAAGAGTTTAATGTATTAATTGTTTGTCCTATTTCTTTGATATTGCAAAACATTTCTTCAATTTTTATATCATACTGGTCTATTATACCCTCTATACTTTCAACTTTCTCCCATGTATCATCAATGTCTTCTAAGTGTTCATAATCCAAAATTCCCTCAGCAAATCTTTGTAAAGCTTTTAGACTCTCATCGAGTTTAGAGAGCCTGTCTTTCGACCTTTGAAAACTCTCTGTAAACTGTTTCAATTCCTGTTCAAGTTCCTGTGATGTTCTCCATATTTCGTCTATATTGTCAAGATGTTTTAATTTATCAAGTTTATCTTTATGATTCTCTAACACCTTTATAATTTTTTTCTGTTCTTCGACAGTTTTTTTAATATCCTGCTGGGCATGTTTAGCATGTTCAGAAGCACTCTTTGCTTGATTACTAGCATATTCAGCTCCTTTTACAGCCGTTAAAATTCCTGGAATATACTCTTTATCAAGAGATTCCATAGCCTCATATACATGACCAATTTGTCTTGACACATCTATAACATCTTCATTATTTCTTATTAAATATGTCTGCACTTCTGTTAAAGCGGTATTCAATTCTTCCCCAGTAACCCTATGACTAAGTATCCTCCCAGTTTTTACATGATTAATCTCGCATTTCGAGCGACTATTTTCAGAAAATTCTTTTAACTGATTTTTTGCTTTTTCAAATGATACCGGACGTAAATTAATTTGATCAACTGTTGTTATTTCCTGTCCTAAATCCCAATCATCAGCCAATTTAATCACCTCTCATTTCTTATTGACTTATTCATCTAGCAAATCATTCAGTGCTCTATCCATCTCAGCTAAGTCGACTTCATTTTCAGTTACGGATGACATATTTTTTTCGTTAACGATATTATTCATTGATTCTCTCATAATACTAGCAGCTTCTGCATGCCTTTCCTTAATTTCTTCACTAACTTCTGCTTTTATTTTTGCATTTTTTTGTGCTTCTTCTTCATAAGAACTTTCTTGATTTTTTGAGTCCTTCTTAATATTCTCTTTAAGCTGATGCTTTTTCTCATTCTGATTACCAGAAAATTCCTTCTCACTACTTAAGGATTTCTTCTTAAAATAATAAATTGCTGTTGCAATTGTTATAGCAATTATTACTCCACAAACTATTTTACCTTTCATCTTAACAGCCTCCTTCATTTGATAATCTTTTTAATCGTTGATCTATTTCAGCAAAATCTTTACTGTTATCTATATCTGAAAAATCCCTTTCTGTATTTTCTTTTATATGCCCAACAAGTTCTTTCATCACTTTTCCCGCAGCTTTATGTCTTTCCGCAACAGAAGAAGCTACATCGGATTTTGTTTTTTCAACCTTGCAATTTACAACATTTTTTAAAACTTCCTGAGTATTTAAAATTTCATTTCCCTTTTTTATTTTATCAGATATGATTTCTGTCCTTTGTTTCTTCGCTATTATTGAATTAATCAGATTTATTGCAAGTGCTCCAATTATACCTGATATTACTGCTCCCATAAAAATTCCTATAATGTTAGCTAATGAACCAAATAATGGAATTTCAATAGCAAATATTGGAATTCTTGACAATCCAACTTCAATTGCCTCTCCTAATACGATTGCCCCCCCAGCCGTCAATCCCGCTGTAACAATCTTGCCAACTTCCATCATAAGAATACCAATTGGTTTATTTTTATTTTTAGAATCTCTAATATAATTGATAGATTGTTTTAATGAAGACCAACCTTGCTTTATAAACATCCATGCTCGTTTTATAGTATTAACAACAGGTCCAAGTATAGATGTTGCAATTACGGTTACCGCAGAATCTACAACATTTACAACATTATTTTTGAAATTTATTACAAATGATACTACCGCATCTTTAACAGAATTTAAAAATGTTTTCAAGCTCTTTTCATCTGATTTTAACCATAATACTAACTTTTGAATTATCTTTTTTACAAGATCAGCCAATAAATTCATTACGACTGCTCTGGCAGCCTTTTTACTAATCCTTAAGGTCTCTGCCTTTTGGGATCTTTTACCGACCTCAATTGATCGTTGCTCAGCTTCATTCTTTTGTCTCTCATATTCTTCTCTTGCCTCATCGTCTTTCTGGCGAAGTTTTTCTTCATCTTCAGCACTTATATCAAATATTTCATTTGGCTTTTTCCCCTTAGCATTTGGATTATCAAGCCACTCTGACATTGACTTATCACCCTTGGATCGATTCCAGCTTGAATCCATTTCATTCAAATTAGCATCACTATTGGCAAATGCAATTTGTTCTTCCTTAGTCATATGCGTTGCCGCCGCTGAATCTCTTATTATCTCTGCTGCTGAAACTGTATGATCCATGTCTGTATGCCTTTCAGCACTTCCTTTAGGTCTATCGACATCATAAGGATCTCTTGCGCCTTTTCCAAGCGTTGTCTCTTCTTTCCCAGTTCTTGTTGTATGCGTAATAACATCACCATTTTCATCCTTTGCAATGTTCGCCTGCCAATCATCATATCTTTTTTGATAATTAATTTTTGTATTATGAGATGCTATTTTTCCATTTGCAAAATTTTCTGTTGTCTGAATATGTGCATCATTGCTTATATCAAGTTTTAACCCATTATTTTCTTTAATAAAATCTTCACCAGCCTGAATAGCTATCTGATTTGTAAATTGTTCCCACACAGTGTTCAAAATAATATTTCCCAATGCATCAGGATTTCCTACCTGCTCTTTTTGTTTATTTAAAAAATCCAAATCAGACATCTGTTCATCAAACTCTGCTTGTAATAGACATTCTAATTCATCGTAATCCAATTCTTCTAAATTCTTAGTTTGTTCTAACATTGCATTTTTATTTGCCATAAAATAGTATTTTCCCTTCTTTGATCAACTATTTTGGTTACAACCAATTAATAAGTTATCTTTTTATTTCTTTCAACATGATAACAATATATCTTATAAAACCATTAACTGAAATAATAAAAAACGTCACAGTCCCCTGCAACGTTTATACTTCTAATAACCTAACTCCACAATCGCAGTTCTCCTGTTTCATGCATTCAGTTGTTATTACCCTTATTTTATTAATCCCCTGTAGTAATTGTATATGTATTTTCTTGTGTATGCAATATATTTTGCAAATTTTCTGAATTTTTGTTTTATCTGTCATACATTGCATTTAAATTTTCTGCTCCCTCTTCAGAAAATTTATCTGCATTTCTTTGTATTCTTCACAATCGCATATACTATCTTTATTGATTTATTCTTTTCAGTCATCACCCTTTACCTTTATCTAATTGTCAGTTATCTCATGTATACATTATATACTTTGTACATCAGTTATGCAAGTGCAAGTTATCTAATATAATTAACATCGTGTCCACACTTGGCATGCGGCTAAAACATGCCGGATGTATAAAACACTTATATAGGAGAAATGAAACATGCTTCAACTACGCATTTTAGATATTCTGAAAGAACAAAACCACACAAAATATTGGCTTTACAAGCAGATGGATCTGAGCTATCAGAATTTTAATCGCATCGTAAATAATGAAACCAGCAGCATCAAATTCGAAAATCTTGAGAAAATCAGTGCAGCTCTCAATGTCCCCATTGGTGAACTGTTCGAAACTATTGATAATACTGATGATACTACTCAATAATGACAAATTCTGTCATTGACGCAAAAATACCCAGATGCAATTTGAAATTGCATCTGGGTATTTTTATTTTTTCTCATACACATCGATCAGACATTGATGTTGTTTACTTTCTTTATCATAATTAATTCCAACTAACAGTATATTTCCTGTATAATTTAATACTGATTCCGGATACTGTTTATCCTTTATTTGCTGCAAGGCAGTTTTAGCATTTTTATTCCATTTTAATTCAACTACCAGAGCCGGATAATCCTCTCTATATTCCGGTTTAGGAATAAACACAAAATCGGCAAAACCTCTACCTGTCGGCATCTCACGAATCGGTTTGAAATAATACTGCATTGAACTTAAATACGCAATTGTCAGTACACTACTAAGTGAGTTTTCATCATGATACTGAATAGCAGATGCGTATTCCGAATGAATCTTCTCAATCTCTTCTGCTACTTTACTTTCATTCATATCTAAAGTAGCTTCTAATAATGCCTGAGATTCCTGTTGAAAATCCAATAATTCACTCCACTGTTTTCTTCTGGTTGCGCGAATCAATTCCTGCCTGATTTCCTCATTTGGAACATATGCAGTTCTGGCATTTCCCAAGTATGCAAGATATCCCAAATGGATCAGATACGTGAGCACATCATCTTTATTTACAATACTTTCTATATCATTCTGAAAGGAGCCTACATCAACTTCTACCGCAGAGCCCGACAACATCTCAATAATAGCGGTCTTTAGTCCATCAAAATTCATATTGATCAAAGGCACAATTCCATCATAGGACGCTGTTCCAGACCAGTAACTTTGAAACTCTCCTTCTGTCATCAGATTCACAACTGCATTGGGATTATATACATGATATTGTCCTAACTGATATCCATCATACCATCTTCTGACTTCATCAAAATCCCGATCATAGTGTTCACAAAGTTTCTTTACTTCTTCCTGTGTAAAGCCGATATAAGAAGCGAACGGTCCTGCACTGAGCATGGAATATATTTTAAAATTATTAAGTGCAGACTGTGATATTTCTCTTTTTACCGGAAGGATTCCGGTAAGGAACGCCAGTTGAATATATTTGGTCGGCTCTGTTCCTTTGAACATTCCACGCAAAAAATTAATATATTCTTCCTGAACATTTTTATTAGTAATTGCATCCCTTATCAATACATCCCACTCATCAATAATGACAACAAATTTTTTCCCTGATGCATTATTGATCAGCGACAAGGATTCCGGCAATGAACTGATTCCGGCAGGTAATTCATTTGGGTAGTATTCTCTTAGTTCCCCTATTATTTTCTCTGTGATATAAGCAACAATATTCCTAGCGCCGCCTGCCGGTTCCAGGCACCACTGGATATCCAGATGAATCACATCATATTGGTTCAGATGCTTTTTAAAATCTGGGTACGTAGCAATTTCGAGGTCAGAGAACATGGATTCTGAATCACAGCCTCTGCTATAGTAAGCCGTAAGCATATTCGCTGTGATTGATTTTCCAAACCTACGCGGACGACTGTTGCATATATATCCCTGTAAAGTGTTCATGACTTTATTGGTATATTCTAATAATCCTGTTTTATCAACATATATTTCAGAATTCAACGCCACTTGAAAGGCAGAATTGTCGGGATTTACAAACATTCCCATTCTTATGCACTCCTTTCCTTCTCATTTACTACCCCACCAGATCAAACAAACTGATCTGATTAGACTCCGGTATATCGCCCAGAAGCCCGAGATCACTCATCATATCGATTACTGTCTTGGACACTTTGGTTCGGCTCCGGAAATCGTCTTTGGACAGGAATGGGCCATCCTTGGCAGCTTCCATGATGGCATCTGCTGCTTTCTCACCCAGACCGTCAATACTACTCAGAGACGGCATTACTTTACCATCTACGATCTGGAAATTTCGTGAATGAGCACGGAAGATGTCCAACTTCTCAAATTCAAATCCACGGGCATACATCTCCTGTACGATTCGCATATCCTTAAGGGCATCCTGCTCCTTATTAGTCAGGGTATCGCTGCGCTTCCTGTAATCAGCCATGGTAGCTTCCAGATGCTGCTGTCCCTGACACATGATTTCATAAGAAAATGCAGATGCACGGATACTGAAATATGCACAGTAATATGCCAATGGATAGTTAACTTTACAATAGGCAATTCTCCATGCCATCATAACATAAGCTGCCGCATGCGCCTTAGGGAACATATACTGGATCTTCTCACAGGACCAGATGTACCAGTCTGGCACATCATGTGCCTTCATATCTGCTTTCCACTCTTCCCAG
>CAYRAW010000043.1:0-15990 GCA_964422225.1 uncultured Roseburia sp. | reverse complement strand
GGGTAAAACAGTTCCTTGGAAAAATTATCCGATAGATACTGTAGAGGTCACGGGGCTAAAACAGTTGAAATAATTAAAAGCAATGAATTGAGGAGGACAAAGTTATGAAGAAATGGAACAAATGGTTAGCACTTGGTACAGCAGCAGTGATGTCTATGACAATGTTAGCAGGTTGTGGAAGTTCATCTACAGAGACAACAGCACCTGCTGAAGCAACACCTGTATCCACAGAGACAACAGAAGGAACAACAACATCCGCAGCAGAAACAACTGCAGCAGAGACAACAGAATATCCCGCTGATGTGCAGGCGATCATTGACAGAGGTGTACTGAATGTTGGTGTTAAAAATGCAGTAATCGGATTTGGTTATCAGGATACTTTGACAGGAGAGTATTCAGGACTTGAAATTTCATTGGCTGAGAAGCTTGCAGAATATCTGGGTGTGGACGTGGAATTTACAGCAGTTACGGCAGCTACCAGAACAGAACTTCTGGATTCTGGTGATATTGATTGTGTATTGGCTACTTTTACAATTACAGATGAGAGAAAGAAGAGCTGGGATTTCACGACTCCATATTTCACAGACCATGTATCAGTGTTAGTTGAAAATTCCAGTGGAATCAAGACCCTGTCAGATTTAGTAGATAAGAAGGTAGGTGTATCTTTTGCACAGTATGAGGATTATCCTACTATCTCTACAGCGTTAAGTGCAGGAGAAGTAGATGCATTCTGCGTAGACAAGTCTATCCTTGCAATCTATAACACAGATTCCAGATCTTATATTGAAGAACAATTTGCACCTCAGGAGTATGGTATTGCAACTACTAAGGGTTCAGGATTATCTACAGTATGTGAAGATCTGGTACAGCAGTGGCTCTCAGATGGTACAATTGACGGTCTGATCACAGAGAACGGATTAGATTAAAAATAGAAACAGGGTATGGAGGAAACAAAATGGCTGGTTTATTTTCACAAGAAGCATGGTTAAAGGTATGGACCTATCGCAGTTCCTTTGGTCTTGGCTTTCTGACTACGATAGAGACAGCAGCAGTAGGTGTTATTCTTGCATTCGTATTAGGAATTGTATTTGGATTGATGTCTACCAGTGGTAATAAAATATTGAAAGCGATCAGTCGTATTTATGTGGAAGTGATTCAGAATACTCCCGTGCTTTTGCAGATTTGTTTCCTCTATTATGCCCTTGCCTTTTCCGGCAACAGTATAGGAATCCTGCCAACAGGTATTATTGCTTTAGGAGTATATCATGGTGCATATGTGTCGGAAGTGGTGCGTGCAGGCATTGAATCTATTCCTAAAGGACAGTTTGAGGCAGCGGATTCACAGGGATTTGATTATTTTGGACGTATGTATTATATTATTTTGCCCCAAAGCATTAAGATCATTTTACCGCCTATGGTCAATCAGGTCGTTAATCTGATCAAAAATACATCCTGTCTGTATATTATTGGTGGAACAGATCTGATCTCTCTGACTTACAGCTTTGTAACAGGAGAATCAACAGGTGGGGCATATGCACCTGCTTATCTGGTCAGTGGTATTTTATTTTTCATTTTCTGTTTCCCGCTGTCTAAAGCGGCAACAGTATGGGAACATAATTTGAAAAAGCGTGACCAGAGAATACAGACAGTAAAAGAGGAGGTAGCTTAATATGGATACATTCACAGCCAGCCTTTCTATTCTGAAAAATACATCAATACTGGTCTACATATTAAAAGGAACCGCTTTTACATTGATCATTTCTGCGGTAGCAGTTCTTGTGAGCATTCTTTTAGGTTCTATTCTGGCACTGGTAAGAAATTACTGCGTAACTCCTCAGACCAGGATCTTTAAGTGGTTAGCGACAATTTATATTGAAGTATTTCGTAATACACCGTTATTGTTATGGATATTTATCTGTCTGGTCTTTTGTCCTTGTCCGGCAATATTTGCACGGAAGATGCTTGGTCTGACATCTGTAGAGACGAAGCTTTTATTTAAGGCAGCAGTGGCATTGATTTTGTTTACTTCATCCATCGTAGCGGAAATTATCCGTGGAGGACTGAATTCTGTAGCAGCAGGACAGTTTGAGGCTGGTCTTGCACAAGGTTTCAGCACTGTTCAGATCATGATCTATATTATACTTCCACAGGCGTACAAAAATGTCATACCAACTTTACTCAGTCAGGTAATTACCACGATCAAGGATTCCTCTTATCTGGCAAACGTGGCAACGATCGAGCTGATGTCCAGGGTAAAAAAGGTATTGAGTGCAGCCAATATGTATAATGGTACAGGAAATATCAATGTATCAGATGTATTTGTGTTATTTGGCTGTGCGGCATTGATCTATTTTGTGATCAATTTCAGTTTGTCCTGTATTGTACGTTCTATCCAGAAAAGAAATGCCAGAATCGGAATAGTGGTTGCAGACAGTGTTATTGATAATGTAAATATGGAATGTTAGGGGGATAAAAATGGAACAGTATGTAATTACGATATCCAGACAGTTTGGCAGTATGGGACGTACTATTGCGCAGCATCTTTCAGAAGAGCTGGGAATAGAGTTCTATGACAGAGATATTGTAGAAGCAACAGCCAAAAGAATGGGACAATCGGTAAAAGCCATAAGTAATGCAAGAGAAATGGGCATAAAAGTTTGACACTTTACAAATCTGATTATTTGTGATAAATTGAACCTATATGGAAAAGCGATGACGAAGAGAGTAGATATATTGTATTTGCACAGAGAATGTCCTTTAAGCTGAGATGGACACAGAGAAGATATATTGAACATGGCTTCTGAGCAGCGCACCGAGTCAGCATTATGGCTGATAAGACTGCGACAGGGTTCGCCCGTTACAGCGACAGGGTATGTAGTACCCGCAGAGGCTTTTGCCGCAAGGCAGAGGTGAGTTAAGGTGGTAACACGGGATATATACTCTCGTCCTTATAGATGATAAGGGCGGGAGTTTTGTTGTTATTAGGACCGGTTTTAAATAGGAAAGAAAGGATTGAAAATAAAATGGAAAACAAAGGTAAATATTATTTAACAACTGCGATTGCCTATACTTCCGGTAAACCGCATATTGGTAACAATTACGAGATCGTACTGGCAGACAGTATCGCACGTTTTAAGAGAAAGGACGGCTATGATGTCTTTTTCCAGACAGGTACTGATGAACATGGTCAGAAGATTGAATTAAAGGCAGCAGAGGCTGGCGTAACGCCTAAGGAATTTGTAGATAATGTAGCAGGAATCATCCGTGGACTGTGTGATCTGCTTAATATTTCCTACGATAAATTCATCCGTACAACTGATGATTATCATGAGAAGCAGGTACAGAAGATATTCAAGAAGCTCTATGATCAGGGTGATATTTATAAGGGAGCTTATGAAGGATTATACTGTACGCCATGTGAATCCTTCTGGACAGAGTCTCAGTTAGTAGATGGCAAGTGTCCTGACTGTGGACGTGAGGTAAAACCTGCAAAGGAAGAGGCATATTTCTTCAAAATGAGCAAATATGCAGACAGATTAATTGATCATATTAACAAGCATCCTGAATTCATACAGCCGGTATCCCGTAAGAATGAAATGATGAATAATTTCCTGCTTCCGGGATTACAGGACCTGTGTGTATCCAGAACTTCCTTTAAGTGGGGAATTCCTGTAGATTTTGATGATAAACATGTTATTTATGTATGGCTGGATGCATTGACCAACTATATTACCGGTATTGGTTATGATGCAGACGGTAACAGTTCAGAGCAGTATAAGAAGCTGTGGCCGGCAGATCTGCATCTGATCGGTAAGGATATCATTCGCTTCCATACGATTTACTGGCCGATCTTCCTGATGGCTCTGGGTGAAGAGCTGCCCAAGCAGGTATTTGGTCATCCATGGTTATTACAGAATAATGATAAGATGAGTAAATCAAAGGGCAACATCATCTATGCAGATGATCTGGTAGATTTCTTTGGTGTGGATGCTGTGCGTTACTTTGTACTGCATGAGATGCCTTATGAAAATGATGGTTCCATTACATGGGAGCTTATGATCGAGCGTCTCAACTCCGATCTGGCAAATACTCTTGGTAATCTGGTCAACAGAACCATTTCCATGAGCAATAAGTATTTTGGCGGCGTAGTAGAAGACAGACATGCAGCAGAACCTGTTGACGATGATCTCAAGGCAGTTGTAACAGGAACTTATGATAAAGTAGAGGCTAAGATGGAGGATCTGAGAGTAGCAGATGCCCTGACAGAAATCTTTGCATTGTTCAAGCGTTGCAATAAATATATTGATGAGACAGAACCTTGGGTACTGGCAAAGGATGAGGCTAAGAAGGACAGACTGGCTACCGTACTTTACAATCTGGTAGAGAGTATTTCTATTGGAGCAGGTCTGTTAGAGCCATATTTACCGGAAACGGCGCAGAAGATCGCAGCACAGCTTAATACAACTGTGAGAGATTTCGATTCTGTGAAGACGTTCGGTCTGTATCCATCAGGAAATAAAGTAACAGAGACTCCTGAGATTCTCTTTGCCCGTCTGGACCCGAAGGAAGTTATGGCTAAGGTAGAAGAGCTGCAGCAGAAGCAGGCTGCCGCAGCCGGACAGACACAGGAAGCAGCAGAGGACGAGGAAGTCATTGATATTGAGCCAAAGGCTGAAATTACTTATGATGATTTCGCTAAATTACAGTTCCAGGTAGGAGAGATCATTGCCTGCGAAGCAGTTCCCAAGTCAAAGAAATTACTGTGCAGTCAGGTAAAGATCGGCAGTCAGGTAAAGCAGATCGTATCCGGGATCAAGGCACATTATACACCGGAGGAAATGGTCGGTAAGAAAGTCATGGTTCTGGTGAACTTAAAGCCTGCCAAGCTGGCTGGTGTATTATCAGAGGGTATGTTATTGTGCGCGGAAGATGCAGAGGGCAATCTGGCATTAGTATCTCCTGAGAAATCGATGCCTGCCGGTGCAGAAATCTGTTAATGTTTTAGGACAGTATGATTTGCGCATCCCTTAGGGGGTGCGCTTCTTTATAGGAAAGTTCTATTTGTCTAATGGGGGATAGATATGAAGGAACGAATAGAAAAAGAGCGTCTTCATTTGTTTGCACCGGGGGATGTACTGGTAACGCATGTGGAGATAGAAGGGATTATTTTTGAGGAAAAGCTGAGAGAATCCGTTAAAAATGCTGTTTCTAAAAATGAACTGCTCAATGCAAGAGTTGTAATTGATAAAAATGGAAGCGCATATTATGAGACTCAGAAATTTGACGAAAATCCTAATAACATGGTACGTATTCTGCACCATGTCTATTGGAAAGATATCGTAAACGAGCAGGAGTCTATTGCATTTGATCTGGACCATGGGGAACTGATGAGGTTCTATTATCTTATCAATGAAGAGAAGCAGGAGTTTCTCCTTATTGCACATGCGCTTGCAGGAGATGCCATATCTCATGCCCTTTTGCTGAATGATATTATGAAAGGTCTGGCAGATATGCCGGTAAAAGCAAAACCTGTGATGCTGTGCAGGATGGATCAATTGCCCAAAGAAAGCCAGTTATCTTTTCCGGAAAAAATGAAATTGAAGGGAATATTGCGTAATTGGAAGAAAGAGGGAACAGGTTTCTCAGAAGAAGAATATTATCAATTACATGCAAAAGTATGGAAGAATAAAAAAACGTATATTCAATATGAAACTTTTTATAAAGATGCATTATACAGGTTGGCAGTATATGCAAAAGAGCATCAGGTAACAGTCAATTCTGTGATTCTGACGGCTTTTGCAAAGGCATCCAGAGAATTGAGGCATGCAGTGGTAGTAGATGAAAGTGGCAGGCAGCAGAAAGCAGAGTTGAAACCGGATGAAATCGCTATGGTACTTAGTATGCGGGATGACTATGATGGAATGGGCGATTATGAGTATACGTATTCATTCCACTATTTATATGATGAAGCACTGGATTTTGCAGAAAATGTACAGAAACTGCATAACAGCATTCATTTGGATCAGCCCAAAGAGAGATATCAGCAACTTGTCTGGTTAAGGGAGCTGCCAGGAGAACTGGTGGATTCCATGCACTTTCAGGCAGCGGGTGAATATATAAATCCTGTGACGGAAGAGGTAATGAAACAGTTTGGTATCAGCACAACTCCTAAGGGGATGGCAGTAACAAACCTGGTTAAACTACCATTATCTGCAAAATATGGAAGCTACAAACTGCAAAACTATGTGTATGTGCCGCCTGTCATGGCTAATGCCAGACGAATCATAGGAATAACGACTTTTCAGGGGGTTATGAATATTTCATTCCATGCGATGCAGGATGAATTTGCACCAAATTCACGTCTTTTTTACCAAAAGGCGATTGCCTGTCTAAGGGCTTTATAGTAGGATAAGATATAAAATATAGTCATATAAATGACACATGTGTCAGAAAAGAGGAGATTATGGAGAAAGTACAGGCAATTTTATTTGATCTGGATGGTACGTTATGGGACTCTTCCACAGGTGTATTAAAATCCTGGAATCAGGTATTGGAAATGCATCCTGAGTGTGGCAGAGGTCCTATTACACAGGAAGAACTGAATGGATGCTTTGGACTTCCTATGACAGATATCGCTGCGAAACTGTTTCCGAAGCAGACCAGTGAAGGACAGCAGAAAATGATGGATGAATGTTGTGAAGTGGAGAATGATTATCTGCGCAAGAATGGCGGAATTCTGTTTCCTGAGCTGGAAAAGACACTGGAGATTCTTCATAAAGAATATAAATTATATGTGGTAAGCAATTGTCAGCAGGGTTATATCGAAAGCTTCATTGCTGCACATAGGCTGGAGAAGTATTTTGATGATATTGAATGCTGGGGTAATAATTTATTGCCAAAGGGTGAAAATAACAAGCTGATCATGCAGAGAAACCATATTACAAAGGCGGTGTATGTAGGAGATACCGCCGGGGATGAACAGTCTGCGAGAGTAGCAGGGATTCCATTTATTTACTGTGCGTATGGTTTTGGAGAGGCAGTAGCACCCGATTATACAATAGGGGCATTTGCAGAACTTCCACAATTGATGTCAAAGATACAGCTTTAATAATAGAAAAAGGCTTCCGGTCATCAGACCTTGGAAGCCTTTTCCAATGTAAAGATAAATTCTGTGCCAACACCCTCTGTGCTGATGACATTAATATTTTCGTTATGGGACTGGATGATCTCTTTCACGATAGAAAGACCAAGTCCGGTTCCTTTTTTGTCCTTTCCACGGGAAAGGTCTGTTTTGTAAAAGCGGTTCCAGATAAGCTTGAGGCTTTCCTTGGGAATACCAATACCGTTGTCTTTTACCGATACGAGAAGTTTATTGGACTTCTCGATAGTTTCTATCTTGATCGAAGAGTTCTTATGGCTGAACTTGATCGCATTATCTACCAGATTGTAAAGCACCTGCTGGATCTTTACCATGTCTGCATTCACGTACATCTGCTCTCCGGTCAATACCAGTTCGATCGTAACCAGTTTGCTGCAGCAGGTTCCTTCAAAGGAGGCAGCCGTATTTTTAATGATTGGATTGATGTCAAAATTCGTCCGATCGAGGATCATTCCCTGCGTATTGAGGTTGTTGAGGGTTAAAAGTGAGTTTGTCAGTTTGGTCAGACGGTCAGTCTCGTTCAATACGACTTCAATATATTTCTCGTGGAGTTCAGGTGGAATCGTACCATCCTGCATAGCCTCCAGATAACCACGCATAGAAGTCAGAGGTGAGCGGAAGTCATGAGATATATTAGCCACCAGTCGTTTCTGATTATCTTCACTTTTGGCTACTTCACTTGCCATATATGCCAGAGAAGCTGCCAGATAACCGATCTCGTCCTCACTGTCTACCTGAAATTCATAACGGAAGTTACCGATCGCATACTGCTCTGTCGCATGTGTGATCTTGCGCAGAGGCAGATAGACCATTTCTGTAAAAAAAAGCAAAATGATCAGTGACAGCAGAAACAGGATCAACAGGGTCAGATAAGAGATATTCAGTAAAGAATCACAGGACTTATGAAGATCCTGCATGGAGGAATGGATGATAACGTAGCCTTTTACCTTATATTGTGAAGTAATAGGCGCAAAAGCGGATATCATATCTTCATCAAACATACCAAAAAAGTTTCCGACCGTATAGAAGGAACTTCCAGTGACTGTGGGACTGAAGTTTGGAATCGTTGATGGATTCTCAATGTCCAGTGGAGAACTGGAATCCAGTACGATCAGACCGGAGGGATTAACAATCCATACAGAAGCATCCAGGAATGTATCAATGGCGTTGATCTGACGCCATACGGATTCCAGAGTGATTTCGTTATTGTAGAGGTCTACTGCGTAGGAATTGGAAATCAGCAATGCTTCTTTATATAATGCATCTGCGCGTTCTCTTTTCATATGCTCCAGAGTCATGTTGGAGGTAAAGGTCGCTACCACGATGAATCCAAAGAAACCAAATATTAAATAGGCAAGCACGAATTTAAGATATAAAGTACGTTTCATAACAGGCACCTTTCTTCTTCATCCTGATATAATATGCATTATGAGTTCTTGACTTCGAACTTATAGCCGATACCCCAGATCGTTGCAATACGCCAGGTATCGTGATCCTTGATCTTTTCACGAAGGCGTTTAATATGAACATCTACAGTTCTGGTATCACCGATATATTCATAACCCCATATCTGGTCAAGCAGCTGTTCTCTGGTGTATACATGATTGGGAGAAGCAGCAAGAAAATACAGTAATTCCAGTTCTTTGGGCGGCATATCGATATTTCTGCCATTATAAATAACAGAATAATTTGTCAGGTTGATGGTCAGGTTAGGATAGCTGACCTGCTTGGAAGAAGGACTTTCAACAGCAGGAGCAGCAGTCTTATAGCGACGAAGGACCGCCTTTACTCTGGCAACCAGTTCTTTGGTATCAAAAGGCTTCTCCATATAGTCATCTGCACCAAGTTCAAGTCCCAGTACCTTGTCAAAAACTTCACCCTTTGCGGAGAGAATAATAATAGGAGTCTGGGATTTCTGTCGGATCTCACGGCAGACCTGATAGCCGTCAATGCCTGGAAGCATCAGATCCAGAAGGATCAGATCCGGGGCGAAGGTATCAGCAGCCTGCAATGCAGATTCTCCATCATATACGATCTGTGTTTCGAAGCATTCCTTAGTCATATAAAGGGATATGAGTTCTGCAATATTTTCATCATCATCTACAATTAAGATTTTCTGTTTGTTAGCCATATAAGAACCTCTTTCTATTTGAATTCAGCGATTGTTACACCGGCATCGCCTTCACCGTATTCTCCAAGATGGAAGGATTTAATATAAGGAATACTCTTTAAAAGTCTTTGGACTGCGGCACGCAAAGCACCTGTGCCTTTGCCGTGAACAATACGCACACTGGGGGCGTGGGAGAGGTAAGCATCATCAAGATACTTATCAAGCTCTGAAATTGCCTCATCTACCGTTTTACCCAGAAGATTGATCTCCATGGAGAAGGTAGAAGTCTTGGCAGCACCGATACGGCTGGTGTTGCTGCGTGTTGTGCGGGCGGTTTGTTTTTTGTATGGATTATTGGGCATGGCATCTTCATTGATCAGTACCAGATCTTTGATATTGACCTTGCTTCGGATAATACCACACTGTACGAACATATCACCCTTGGCATCAGGCATGGAACTGACAGTGCCTTTTAAGCCCATGGATACGACCTTGACCATATCACCGGGCTTGATCTGATTGGGCTTTAGTATCTTATGGGTAGGATTAGCAGCCTGCTGGCTGATCTTTGAATTTTTCTCATTGATCTTATCACGTACCTTGGTACGGGCTTTTTCCATTTCTTTCATGGAAGTACCGGAATTGTACTTCTGGAAATTACGAATGGTTTCATCGGCAACATCTTTGGCATCCTGCAGGATCTGACGGGCTTCTTCGTTTGCCTCTTTGAGGATTCTGTCCTTCTGTGCATCCAAACGCTCCTGCTTCTGGGTGAGCTTATCCTTGAGGGAGCTGATCTCTAACTTATAGCTTTCAATCTCAGCACGTTCTTTTTCAATCGTTTTGCGGCTGTTCTCCAGATCAGCCAGTAAGTCTTCGAAGCTTTCGTCCTCTTCACTGATATGCTGTTTGGCAGATTCAATGATCTCATTGGAAAGCCCAAGTTTGGAAGAAATGGCAAAAGCATTACTCTTACCGGGGATACCGATCAGAAGTCGATAAGTAGGGCGCAGTGTTTCTACGTCAAACTCACAACAGGCATTTTCCACATAAGAAGTAGTCAGGGCAAATACCTTTAATTCGCTGTAGTGCGTGGTTGCCATAGTGCGGATACCACGGTCGTGCAGGTGCTTTAAAATGGCGATCGCCAGAGCAGCACCTTCTGTAGGATCAGTTCCTGCCCCTAATTCATCGAACAGACATAAGGAATTCTCATCTGCGTGTTCCAGAATGGAAATGGTGTTAGTCATGTGGGCAGAGAAGGTGGACAGGTTCTGTTCAATACTCTGTTCATCACCGATATCAGCATATACCTGTGTGAAAACTGCCAGTTCGGAACGGTCAAGGGCAGGAATATGCAGACCTGACTGTCCCATCAGGGTGAAAAGTCCAACCGTCTTTAGGGACACAGTTTTACCACCTGTGTTAGGACCTGTTACGATCAAAAGGTCAAAGTCTTTACCCAGGGTAATGTCAATGGGAACGACCTTCTTTTTATCCAGAAGAGGATGACGACCTTTACGGATCTGAATATAATGGTCGTTATTAAATAAAGGTCTGGATGCATTCATGTCGATCGCCAGACCTGCTTTTGCAAAAATGAAATCAAGTCTGGTCAGTAATTTCAGGTTATGGGATAATGCTGCAACATGCTCGGAGGCAGAAGCGCTCAGCGTTGCAAGAATGACTTCGATCTCTTCCTTTTCCTGTAAGGCAAGCTCTTTCAACTGATTGTTGAGACTGACAATAGCGGCAGGCTCAATAAAGAGTGTAGAACCGGTGGAGGACTGGTCGTGAACCATACCAGGTACATTTCCCTTATATTCTGATTTGACAGGAATACAATAACGGTTGTTACGCATTGTGATCACAGCATCCTGCAAATAGGTGCGGTAGCTGGTATTGACCATATTGGTAAGCTGGGAATGGATCTTGTCATTGGTCTGGTTGATGCTGCGGCGGATGCGCTTGAGGTTGGGGCTGGCATCATCAGCGATCTCTTCTTCAGAAATGATACAGCGATTGATCTCATTTTGAAGTGGTGTCAATGGCTCCAGTTCATCAAACAGAGGATTGAGACTGTCGGCAATCTCTTCATCCCGTTCGGTTCTGGCGTAGGATTTCGCTCTGCCGGCACAAGCCAGAGAAGAAGCGATCTTCAACAGTTCAGAAGCAGACAGATTGCTGCCGATTTCCAGAGATTTGATGCTGAAGCTGATGTCTTTGTTATCGCTGAAATGGATACGACCGCCCTTTATCAGGCGGGTGAAAGCATCGGCAGTCTGCTGCTGGGCTTCTTCAATCTCAGACAATTCTGTCATGGGAGTCAGCTTACGGCAGACATCCTTACCTGGCTGGGAGGTTGCTTTATCTACGAGTAAATTTATAATTTTATGGTATTCGAGAATTCGTAATGCCTTATCATTCATAAATAGAACATTCCTTTCTTTGCTGAATAAAATGCTGTAACAAGTATAACACATTGCATGGGAAAACTGTACAACTTTCTTTACTTTGCGGGGGGCATCAGATATACTATATTAATGGTAGTTTTTTCACACAGCAAATTTGTGCCGGTGGCTCAAAGTTTGCAGGTTATTGAAAGGCATGGTTACTAATATGGAAGAGAAACAACAGGATAATCAGAATAACGAACCTGAGAGAGCAAGTGATTTTGAATTCCTGCAGGAGAAAATAAAGGAGCGCCCTATTGATAAGAAGAAACTGTTGCAGCGAACTGTGATCACAGCATCATTAGCGTTATTATTCGGACTTGTGGCGTGTCTGACTTTTCTGCTGTTGGAGCCGGTATTGAATAATTGGTTGTATCCGGAAGAGGAGCCACAGAAGGTGACTTTTCCACAGGAGAAGGATGAGATGCTGCCGGAAGATATGCTTACCGAGGGCGAGACTGGTACACAGACAGAAAGTGAGACGGAGAGTACAGAGCAGACTACTACCCAGATCGTTACGCAGGAGACTCCTGCAAGTGATATAGAAAGTGCAGAGACAGCTACGACAGAAGATCCGCAAAGGGCATATCTCAATGAATATCAGGCAATGTATGACAGCCTGCATAAGGTATATCAGAATGCTTCTTCCAGTATTGTTACGGTAACGGGAGTAAAATCTGATGTAGACTGGTTCAATAATATCTATCAGAGTGAAGGCAGCACAGCAGGTGTTATTATTGCAAACAATAATCGTGAACTGCTGATACTTACCAGAAAATCACCATTGGATAATGCACAGAGCATTATGGTAACTTTCTGCAATGGTGTGAGCTGGGAAGGCAGCATTAAAAAATATGATGTGAATACCAACCTGGCAGTAATTGCAGTAGATCTGAAATATCTGCGTGATACGACGCTGGATTATATTTCTGTAGCGACACTGGGAAGTTCCGTAGACAGCGGGCTGACAGGCTCACTGGCAATTGCAGTGGGAAATATTCAGGGATATAAGGATAGTGTCTGCTATGGCATGGTCACATCTGTAGGAAATCCTGTGACACTGGCAGATAATCAGTATAAGCTTCTGACGACAGATATCTACGCCAGCCAGAGTGCAAGTGGTATTCTGCTTAATACGCAGGGACAGGTAATAGGAATCATAGATAACACATATAACCATAGTGACACGAAAAATATGCTGTCAGCAATCGGTGTATCTGAACTAAAGGGTATGATCACGAAACTGTCCAATGCAGAAGATGTACCTTATATCGGAATCTACGCACAGGACATTGCCAGCAGTGTGCGTCTGGAGCAGGGACTGCCTCAGGGAGCTTATGTATCCGATATTGATATGGATTCACCGGCTATGGTAAATGGTATTCAGAAAGGGGACATCATTGTGCAGGTCGGTGGAACACAGATTCACAGTGCAACTGATTATATGAATGCGGTCCGTGGCTGTACAGTAGACAAAGATGTAGAAATTACAATATTAAGAGCCAGCAAGGATGACTATGAACAAATGATGTTCACGGTCCAGCCCAAGACAAGAAGCTAACAGAAAGGTATGGTTTGAAAGATGAAATATATTAAAGATTATAAAGATGGCGACAGAGTATTTGATATTTATTATTGTAAATATAAAAGCTCTGCGGTAACGAAAAATGGAAAATCCTATGATAATGTGATCATTCAGGATAAAACAGGCACGTTGGATGCAAAGATATGGGACCCGAACAATGCCGGGATCGCAGAGTTCGATGCCGGTGATTATGTAGAGGTATACGGAGATGTGACAAGTTTCAATGGTGCACTTCAGGTCAATGTTAAGCGTGTTCGTCTTTGTCAGGAAGGGGAATATGATGAAGCAGAATATATGCCGATGAGCAAGAAGAACATTGATGAAATGTATGCAGAACTTCTGGGGATTATCAAATCAATTGAGAACCCCTACTTACATAAAATGCTCAATGCCTTTTTCATAGAAGATAAGGAATTCATTGCTGCGTTCAGGAAATCATCTGCTGCAAAAACGGTACATCATGGATTTATCGGAGGATTGTTGGAGCATACTTTGAGTGTAACAAAGCTGTGTGAGTATTACTGTACAGCATATCCAATCCTGAAAAGAGATTTGCTCCTGACAGCAGCAATCTGCCACGATATTGGAAAAACCAAGGAAATCAGTGCTTTTCCTGTAAATGATTATACAGATGCAGGTCAGTTCCTGGGACATATCGTGATGGGTTCTGAAATGGTCGGCGAGAAGATTCGAGATATCGAGGGTTTCCCACCTATGCTGGCTATGGAATTAAAGCATTGTATTCTCGCCCATCATGGAGAGTATGAGTTTGGTTCTCCCAAGAAACCTGCTCTGATCGAGGCAGTTGCGCTTAATCGTGCAGATGATACCGATGCGAAGATGGAGACATTTACAGAGATACTGGAAGCAACAGAAGAAACAGGATGGTTAGGCTTTAACAGATTCTTTGAGTCTAATCTTAGAAATTCCACTTTATAAAAATTCCTGATTTTCTGAAAGGTAAGGTAGCGAAAATGGCGCAATATTCGAAAAATGATATTGTAACAGTAAAAATAGAAGATATCGGAACAGAGGGTGAAGGCATCGGTAAGCTAGAGGGCTTCACCCTCTTTGTAAAAGATGCGGTCATGGGTGATGTGGTGGAAGCCAGACTGGTAAAGGTAAAGAAGAATTATGCCTATGCCAGACTGGAAAAGGTGCTGACACCTTCACCGCTGCGTGTGGAGCCGGTCTGTCCATACCATAAACAGTGCGGTGGCTGTCAGATTCAGGCAATGAGCTATGAAGCGCAGCTACAGTTTAAAGAAAATAAAGTCAAAAATAATCTGGTGCGTATCGGTGGATTTGACCAGTTATTCATTGAGTCGGTAATGGAGCCTGTGGTTGGCATGGAACAGCCGTGGCATTATCGCAATAAGGCGCAGTTCCCGGTGGGAACAGATAAGGATGGCAGGATCATTACAGGCTTCTATGCCGGAAGAACCCATTCTATCATTGCCAATACGGATTGTGCATTAGGCGTAGAAGAAAATGAACTAATATTACAGAAAGTATTGGCATACATGCAAAAGGAGAATATATCTGCTTATGATGAAACGACAGGACAGGGGCTTGTACGTCATATTCTGATTCGTAAGGGCTTTACTTCGGGCGAAATCATGGTATGTCTGGTCATCAATGGTAAAAGCCTGCCAAAGGAGGACGGGCTTGTAAGCACTTTGCGGGATATTCCTGGAATGACCAGCATATGGCTTAATTTCAATACGAAAAATACCAATGTCATTATGGGAACAGAAGGCAGAGTACTATGGGGGCAAAATACAATAACAGATGTTATCCACAGAAGATCCATAGAGGAAATCAACTCCGGTAAGGATTGTCTGCGATATGATGCAAAAGAAAATGTACCGCAGGGTATTACCTTTGCCATTTCTCCGCTGTCTTTTTATCAGGTCAATCCGATCCAGACGGAAAAGCTCTACAGCCTGGCACTGGAATATGCAGGACTGACAGGCGAAGAAACAGTATGGGATCTCTACTGTGGTATTGGTACGATCAGTCTTTTCATGGCGCAGCGCGCCAAGGCAGTCTATGGTGTGGAGATCGTACCGCAGGCAATCGAGGATGCCAGAAAGAATGCAGAGCGCAACCATATTGAGAATGCAACTTTCTACGTAGGCAAAGCAGAAGAAGTACTGCCAAGGCTTTATGAAGAAGAGCATATATTTGCAGATGTTATCTGTGTCGATCCACCCCGCAAAGGCTGTGATGAGGCTTGCCTTAATACTATCATTAAGATGGCACCACAGAGAATCGTCTATGTAAGCTGCGACAGCGCTACACTGGCAAGAGATCTGAAATACCTGTGTGAGAATGGGTATGAGATCAGGAAAGTAAGAGCCGTGGACCAGTTTGGTCAGACAGTGCATGTGGAGACGGTTGTGTTACTTTCCAAGGGAATGGTCGACAGCAGAAAAGTGAAGGTGGACTTCTCTCTGGAGGATATGGATTTATCTGAATTCAAGGGAAAAGCAACTTATGAGCAGATAAAGGAATATGTACTGGAGGAGACAGGACTTAAGGTTTCATCACTGTATATCGCACAGATTAAGAAGAAGTGTGGATTGGATGTCGGTGAGAACTTCAATCTGGCTAAATCAGACAATGCGAGACAGCCACAGTGTACACCGGAGAAGGAAGAGGCGATTATGCAGGCGTTTAG
>CAYRAW010000042.1:0-16054 GCA_964422225.1 uncultured Roseburia sp. | reverse complement strand
GTGGCTTCTTCTGTTGGCAGCCTGGACCTTGTAAGTGATTAACAATAGGCCATCCATCCGGTGTCCAGGGAATGGGATCAAGTGCCGTTTCACGCCCTAACATACTGTATTTCTGGTCGATCATTCTTCCACACAGATATACCATATACCAGTCACCATGCTGTGTCATGACAGGCTTGCCGTGACCGCAGCGCTGAATCGGCGCATCAGGAAGCCATTGGCGCATAATGGGATTATAGGGACAGGGTTCATAGATTCCCATCAGTGTTCTGGAACGTGATACAGTGATTCTATGTCCTTCTCCGGTACCGCCTTCGGCTTCGAACAGATAATACCATCCGTCTTTTTTTAATAAATGTGGACCTTCCGGTGCACGTTTCTGATCACCATAGAAGAGTAAGGTCGCAGGCGTAAGCTGTCTGCCTTTTTCCAGATCCAACTCCAGAATTCTTGCGCCACGGTTCAGCAGCATATAGGAACGCCCATCATCATCGTGGAACAGTGACGGGTCAATACCATCTTCCTCAATATAAAAAGGTTCACTATAAGGTCCTTCCGGTCTGTCACTGGATACCACAATCTGTCGTCTGCGGGGACCGTCTGTATCATTCATACGATATGTGGCAGTCACATAGAACCTGCCATTATGATAAGAAATATCCGGTGCCCAGTAGCCTCTGCCGCCCTCCAGTTCATCCACATGTGCCCACTCAGGATTCGTGATCGCATGCCCTATGATGTCCCAGTGGATCAGATCCCTGGAGTAGGAGATAGGTATACATGGGAAAAAGATAAACGTGGAGTTAGCCATATAATAATCCTCACCCACTCGGATAATGGATGGGTCAGGGTACATACCTGTACGGACAGGATTGTGGTAAGTGTCCTCATATCTGACCTGATAGTGAGAGCTGAAATATTCTTCGATTTCTTTATATTGATTCTGGTGTGCCAGATCATACGGAGTTATGAGATTCCTGTCACCATCAAAGGCTGACATACCGACCCTCTCAACCAGATAGGGTATCGTATCTGCCTTGCCTGACATCACTGCGTAGTGCAGGATTCCTCTATAGTTGGCATCCCTGGTATTCATACTTGCCATCGTATATTCCACGATATATCTGGTCAATGCCGGATTCCCCTGCATAGCACCTACAAAGGCGTAGGGAATTCCTTCCTCATTAAGTGCATTGATCAAAGACGGATCATGCGCAAGAATTGCTGCTAATTTATCTACATTGCACGTATTCAGTGCCTTTTCCAGTTCCAGTATCATGCAAATTCCTCCATTTGAAATTTAATGTACCCTCGGAGTCTTCTAAATGAAGCATTCCGAGAGTACATGTTCATTCTATCAGAGCATGAATATCTTTTCCAGCCAATACCAAAGAATAAAGTGACAATTCTTGTAAAGGCAAAAATTACCTTGTTTGCATGCAGGTATTCTGCTATAATTCAGTTATGAAAGCGCTTACGCAAGATAGACGTTTGCAAAACATAATATTATGAATACAGAATTGTACAGATTTAACAAATGCATAAACAGACACTGTGCAGCCGTCAGTACTTAGGCGCTGTATTTTGGCGCCTTATGTACTGCTACGAGCTGCAGTGTAGCGAGAGCGGGTCGTTAAACTTGCACAATTCGTCCCATTTTTTATACCTGTTTTGCAATCACCTATTACACAAGCTGGCAGAAGGAGAACGGAAATGGCAATAGAAATTGTGGAAAAGTATGTAAATGAATTGATTGACAGAAGTACCCTGGAAGAGCCTGTATGGAACATTGAGAAGATTCGTGCAGGTAAAAAGGCTTCCTGGGATTATATTGATGGCTGTATGATCATGTCTTTACTTGAACTGTACAAGGTAGGCAAGAATGAGAAATACTTCAAGTTTGCAGAAGAATATATCAGTTACCGTGTACAGGAGGATGGCACGATCAACGGCTACCACAAGGACGAGCTCAATCTCGACAATATCAATGAAGGTAAGAATCTGTTCACTCTTTATGATCTGACAGGCAAGGAGAAGTATGCCAAGGCAACTTCCGGGATTTATCAGCAGATTCTTGAAATGCCACGTACGAAGGAAGGAAACTTCTGGCACAAGATGATCTACCCGAATCAGGTCTGGCTGGATGGTCTGTATATGGCACAGCCTTTTTATATTGAATATGAGAACCGTTTTAACGATAAAAAGAATTATGAAGATATCTTCCATCAGTTCTTTGAAGTAGAGAAGAATATGAAAGACAAGGAAACAGGCTTATATTATCACGCCTATGATTCTGAGAGAAAGATGTTCTGGGCTGATAAGGAAACAGGACTTTCCAAAAATTTCTGGCTTCGTTCCCTTGGCTGGTTCTCCATGGCACTTCTGGATACTCTGGTACTTGCAGACAAGGATTATCCTGATTATGGTCATTTACAGCAGATGTATCGTGAACTGATCGATTCCATGCTGAAATTCCAGTCACCGGAGGGCATGTGGTATCAGGTGCCTAACTTCCCGGGCAGAGAGAAGAATTACCTTGAAACCAGCGGCAGTTCCATTATGGCATATTGCCTGATGAAAGGCGCTCGTCTTGGCTTCTTGCCTGCAGAATACAGTGCATATGGACAAAAGGCATTCAAGGGAATCTGTGACACTTACCTTTCCACAGTAGAAGGTGAAATGAGTCTTGGCGGCATCTGTCTGGTCGCAGGTTTAGGACCTGACAGCAATCCAAGAAGAGATGGTACTTATGAGTATTATATGTCTGAACCTGTTGTAAAGGATGATGCTAAGGGAACCGCTCCATTCCTGCTTGCTTACGCAGAAATGTGCCGTCTGGAAGCATAGGAAGGACAGGTAGAGAAGTGGATATCCAGGAATTATATGTCTCAGCGCAGGGAGACAGGGAATTTAGAGAGATAGCGGAAGCGTTGGAGGCTGCGACCCGTTATGCAGATCAGGAAGTCATCATACATATTGCCCCTGGAACATACAGGGAGCGTCTGGTCGTTCATCAGGACAATATTTCCATGATTGGAGATGACGCTTCCACCACCAGAATCACTTATTCTGATGGTGCCTTTGAAGTTCTTGCAGATGGAGAGAAGCGCGGTACTTTCAGGACTCCCTCTTTTTTCATTGATGCCGATCATTTTTATGCTGATAATCTGACTTTCTGTAACGAAGCCGGACAGGGTGATATCGCAGGTCAGGCGCTTGCGGTCTATGCTGATGGCGATCATCTTGTGTTCGAGAACTGTCGTTTTGAGGGATATCAGGACACCCTCTTCACGGCACCGCTTCCGAAAAAGGAGATGCAGCCCGGTGGTTTTCGTGGTCCGAAGGAATTTGCACCCAGAAAGCATGGCAGACACCTGTATAAAAACTGTTATATCAGTGGAAATATAGACTTTATCTTTGGTAGTGCTACAGCTTATTTTGAAGGTTGTGAGTTGTTCATGCGCAACCGCAATGCAGAAGTAAATGGCTATGTAACTGCAGCTTCTACTTATGAAGGGCAAAAGTACGGCTATGTATTCAATCATTGCCATTTTACCAGTGATTGTCCAAAGAAAAGCGCATATCTTGGCCGTCCCTGGAGAAATCATGCCAGGGTAGTTATCCTGAATTCTGAAATTGATGGCCATATCAGACCGGAAGGATGGCATGACTGGAACAAGACAGATGCGTGGGATACTTTATATTTTGCTGAATATAACAATTTCGGAGAAGGCGCTGCACCTTCACAGAGAGCGCCTTTTGTTACATTTTTGACAGACGAGGAAGCAGCAGAATACACACAGGATAAAGTATTAGGATTTTAGTGTGAAAAAATCATATATGGTAGTTTTTTCACACAGCAAAGCATGGTTATTTATATGAATGGGGTTGCAAAACATGGAAGAAAATAGAACAATACCGATCAGCCAGTATTATGGGAGTCTTTCTAATATGAAGGCAAAGTTTGACCGTTTTGCAAGAAAAGACTTTTTCAAAGGGCAGACCAGAGAAGAATGGGAGAAATGGGTGCAGGCTTCGCGCAAGACATTAGCAGGTCTGCTTGGTCTGGATAAAATGGATCATGTACCACTTATGCCACGACTGGTAGAAAACGTAATAGCGGAACCAGGCATCAAAAGAGAGAAAGTCCTGATTCAGACGGAAGAGGATGTATGGGTTCCGATGTATATCCTGATCCCGGAAAATATAGACAGACCTAAGGTATTTATCACACCGCCAGGTCATCAGGGCGCCGGTAAGTTCTCCGTTGCAGGGGTGCGTGAAATTCCTGCGGTTGCAGATGCCATTCTTAAATATAACTACGATTACGGGATGCAGCTTGCAAGACTTGGCTTCGTTGCCGTATGTCCGGATTGCAGGGGCTTCGGCGAGAGAAGAGATGAAGCCTTACAGCATGATGATGAGAAATCATTCCTGACTTCCTCCTGCTTCCATCTGGCTCATATGGCTGAGCCTCTGGGTGAGACGGTCATAGGGATGTGCGTCTGGGATCTGATGAAGATTATGGATTATGTATTAAGCCGTACTGAGTGGGATACCTCCCAGGTATCCTGCCTTGGTTTTTCCGGCGGTGGTATGCAGACTTTGTATTTCTCTGCATTGGATGAGAGAGTACATAACATATTCATCAGCGGTTATCTGTATGGATTTAAGGACTCACTTCTGATATTAAACGGAAATTGCAGTTGTAATTATGTGCCGCATTTGTGGGAGCATTTTGATATGGGAGATATTGCTTCTCTGATTGCCCCGCGTAATCTCATGGTGCAGTCATGCAGAGCCGACCATCTCAATGGTCCAAGAGGACTGGATAATGTATATGAACAGATGGACATTATCAGGGCTGCCTATCGGCTTTATGATGCAGAAGACCGGATCATCCACGATATTGAAGAAGGCGGACACTGCTGGCATGATACACATTTACAAGAATATATAAATACATTTGGAATTAGATAAAGGAGGATATTTTTATGTTACAGTTTGGAATCAGATTACACGATGCAGTAGACGTTCCTATTGAAGATCGTCTACCGATTATTAAGGAACAGGGCTTTACCTGCGCACACGTTGCTCTTTCCAAGGTAATAAAGAGCAATTCTGTAGCCAATGAAGCACTGACACCGGGTTATGCCATGTATTTAAAGAGATTATTTGAAAAAAACGAATTAGACTGTGCAGTATTGGGCTGCTATCTGAATCTGGCAAATCCTGATGAGAAACAGCTTCGCACCATTCAGGACAAATATCTTGCCAACATTCGTTTCGCAGCACATATGGGTGTTGGTGTAGTTGGAACAGAGACAGGGGCACCAAATACAGAATATAAATTTGAAGAAGCCTGCTGGTCTGACTGGGCACTGGAGAGATTTATCGATGGTCTGCGCCCGGTTGTTGAATATGCTGAGAAGATGGGTGTGCTGGTTGCAATCGAGCCTGTTGTCAGACATATCGTATGCAACCCGGTTCGTGCAAGAAAGGTTCTGGATGAGATCAATTCCCCAAATCTTCGCATTATCTTAGACCCTGTCAATCTGTTAGAGAGCTATAACTATGAGAAACAGGATGAGATCTTTGACCAGGCAATCGAGCTTCTTGGCAAGGATGTGGCAGTTCTTCATGTGAAGGATTTCGTTATTCAGGATGGCAGGCTTATTTCCGTTCCTGTTGGCTTTGGTCAGTGCCATTGGGACAGGATCATGCCATATATGAAGAAAGAAAAGCCATATATGCATGCAACGCTTGAAGATACCAAGCCTGAAAATGCAGTAGAAGCCCTGCATTATATTCAGGGAATTTATGAAAAATGCTAAATCTAAAACATAACTAAAACATAACTCATAAAACGGTTGATTTTTTGTTAAAAATATGTCAAAATACATGTGCGTAAAGAGTAAAGAGAATTGAAACTTTTGCAGAAAGGCATGGTATTATGAGAGGCATAGACACACAGGTCAGAAAAATCAGACGTGCAATATTCAGGGAAGTTGCCAATATGGCATATAACTCCAAGAATTTAGCAGAGGATATGGAAGCACTGCCATATAAGCTTGTAGATGCTGAGAATTCACCTTATTGGGACAATATATACAGAGAACGTGAAATCATCAGGGAACGTACCAGACTGGCAATGGGAATGTCACTTCGACCGGAAGATGAACCCATTCCTGTCAGTCAGGGCGTAGAAGAGAGTAATATTGATGAAAAATATTATGAACCGCCTCTTATGCAGGTTATTTCTTCCGCATGCAATGCCTGCCCGGAGAACCGATATGAAGTAACGAATAAATGTATGGGCTGTCTGGCGCATCCCTGTAATGAAGTATGTCCCCGTGGTGCGATCACAATGCAGAATGGTCACTCTGTTATCGACCAGACCAAATGTGTCAAGTGTGGTAAATGCAAAACAGTATGTCCATATGATGCCATTTCCCATCAGCAAAGACCCTGTCTGGCACATTGTGGTGTAAATGCCATTCATTCCGATGCACATGGCAGAGCAATTATCGACAGTGAGAAGTGTGTATCCTGCGGTCAGTGTATGGTAAGCTGTCCCTTCGGTGCTATTGCTGACAAATCTCAGATATTCCAGTTAATACGTGCCATGCAGTCAGGCAGAAAGATCATTGCGCAGGTAGCGCCTTCTTTCGTAGGACAGTTTGGCGATAAAGTAACACCGGATATGGTCAAAACAGCTCTGAAGGAGCTTGGTTTCTATGATGTGTATGAAACAGCGATCGGCGCAGATATGGGTGCAATGGCAGAAGCAGAGCACTATGTACACTCTGTAGCGACAGGTGAGCTTCCCTTCCTTCTGACATCCTGCTGTCCATCCTGGTCAATGCTTGCCAAGAAGTTCTTCCCGGAAACGATCGACAAGATCAGTAATGAGCTGACACCTATGGTAGCAACTGCAAGAGTTATCAAGAAAGAACATCCGGATGCCAGTGTAGTCTTTATCGGACCATGTGCCAGCAAGAAGCTGGAAGCCAGCAGAAGATCTGTCCGTTCAGACGTGGATTTCGTTATCACTTTTGAAGAATTAACAGGAATGTTCGAAGCAAAAGGCATTTTGTTAGATGAGATTCAGGCTATGGATACCATGGATGATGCCACAGCAGCAGGTCGTGGATATGGTGTTGCAGGTGGTGTAGCTTCTGCGATTGAAGACTGTATCAAGGAATACTATCCCGATACTGAGATTCATATTGAGCATGCAGAAAGTCTTGCAGAATGTAAAAAGATACTGATGCTTGCCAAAGCAGGTAAGAAGACCGGATGCCTGATAGAAGGTATGGCATGTCCAGGCGGCTGTGTAGCAGGAGCAGGTACCAATATTCCTATCATGAAAGCAGCCAAGGAGTTACAGACCTTTAAGAATACGGCAGAGAAGAAGCTTCCTGATAAGGATATTGAAGAATTTCATTAAACAGTTATTTCAGAAATATCGAAGTGCTGGCTTTTAAATATTTCATATAAACTTAAAAAAGACATAAAAGGACTGGAATATTCATATCAAACGCGATATAATAATTTCGGTTCTTTTGCTGTGAGGCAAATTGGAATACAACGTACAGAAATGAGGAAGAACATGAGTAAGAAAGTAAGATGCAGATTTGCACCGAGCCCTACAGGCAGAATGCATGTAGGTAATTTAAGATCAGCATTGTATGAATTTTTGATTGCAAAACACGACAACGGAGATTTTATTTTCCGTATTGAGGATACAGACAGAGAGCGTTATGTAGAAGGCGCTACCGAAATTATTTATAATACTTTGAAAGAAACAGGACTTACCTATGATGAAGGTCCTGACAAAGATAAGGGATATGGCCCATATGTACAGAGTGAACGTGTACAGGCTGGTATCTATATGAAATATGCCAAGGAGCTTATTGATAAGGGCGAAGCATATTACTGTTTCTGCGATAAGGAGCGTCTGGCTACTCTCAAGACAGAAGTAGTAGAGGGTAAGGAGATCAGTATCTATGACAAGCACTGTCTCCACTTATCCAAGGAAGAAGTAGAGGAGAACCTTAAGAGTGGTAAGCCATACGTTATCAGACAGAATAATCCCACAACAGGAACGACTACTTTCCATGATGAATTATATGGAGATATCACAGTGGATAACTCTGAACTGGATGATATGATCCTGATCAAATCCGATGGATACCCAACCTATAACTTTGCAAATGTGGTAGATGATCATTTGATGGAGATCACACATGTTGTACGTGGTAACGAGTATCTTTCCTCTACACCGAAATACAACAGACTTTATGAAGCATTTGGATGGGAGATCCCTACCTACATTCATCTTCCTCTGATCACAGATGAAGAGCACAAGAAACTGAGCAAGAGAAGCGGACATTCTTCCTTTGAAGATATCATTGAGCAGGGCTTTTTACCGGAAGCAGTCGTTAACTTCATTGCCTTACTTGGCTGGAGTCCAGAAGATAACAGAGAAATCTTCTCCTTAGATGAACTGATCAAGGAATTTGATTACAGAAGGATCAACAAGTCTCCTTCTGTATTTGATATGGGCAAGTTAAAGTGGATGAACGGCGAGTACATCAAGGCCATGGACTTTGACAAATTCTATGAGAAGGCTCTTCCATATTTACAGCAGGCTCTGACCAGAGAGTATCCTTTTGATATGAAGAAGATCGCACAGATGGTCAAGACAAGAATCGAAGTATTCCCTGATATCGTACCATTGATCAGCTTCTTTAATGAATTACCGGAATATGACATTGCCATGTATACACATAAGAAGATGAAGACCACTGCGGAGACTTCCCTTGAAGTATTGCAGGAAGTACTTCCTCTGCTTGAGAAACAGGAAGATTACAGCAATGATGCATTATATCAGATGTTATTAAGCTATGTTGAGAGCAAAGGCGTTAAGAATGGCTATGTTATGTGGCCGATCAGAACGGCAACATCAGGTATGCAGATGACTCCCGCCGGTGCTACGGAGATCATGGAAATCTTAGGGAAAGAAGAATCTGTCAAGAGAATCAAGAAGGGTATTGAACTGTTACAGAATGCTTGATCTGACGCAGTGCAGTGCCGCACAGTCTGAGGCAATTATACACGGAGAGGGTCCTATGCTGGTTCTGGCAGGACCCGGCTCCGGTAAAACTTTTGTCATTACAAGAAGAATCCGGTATCTAATCGAATATCACAAGGTAAAACCGGAACAGATTCTGGTCATTACTTTTACAAAGGCGGCTGCAACCGAAATGCAGGATCGCTTTCTTAAATTAACTCAAAATCAATTCTATCCGGTGACTTTTGCAACATTTCATGCGTTTTTCTATCAAATACTCAGACAGACATATCAATTTAATACTTCCAGTATTTTAAGGGAATCTGATAAAAGGCACATATTAGAGGAACTTGTGCACCAGATACCGGAAGAACTTTTAAATGAACCCTGTATGCTTAGAACAGCAATAGAAGATGAAGAAAATTCGAATGAAGAAATACTGCAAAGACTAATATCAGAAATCAGCAAAGTAAAAAATCTCAGATTAAATCCTTCAGAATACGAAAGCAGCATATGTTCAAATAAAGTATTTGAATATCTTTACATTCAATACTGCAATTTTACATCACGAAAGAATAAAATTGACTTTGATGATATGGTTATTCTCTGTTTACAGTTACTGAAAGAACGGGCTGATATATTAGAATTATGGCGCAGCAGATTTCAATATATTTTAATTGATGAATTTCAGGATATTTCGCCTGCCCAGTATGAAATAATACGCCTGTTGGCAGCTCCATCCAATCACTTATTTATAGTAGGAGATGACGACCAGTCCATTTATGGGTTTAGAGGTTCTGATCCTTCCATTATGTTAGGATTTACCCAATGTTATCCAGATGCCAGACAAGTTCTTTTAAATATCAATTACAGAAGCAGACCGGAGATTATTGAACATGCATCTAATCTGATCAGCCATAACCGTAACCGATTTGATAAAGTAATTACTGCCGCAGATTGTAATGCAGGCAACTTTAAAGTGTATTCCTTTGAATCAATGCAGGAGCAGTCACAGGCAATTATTTCACTGATACAGCAGTATATGGAACAACCCGATAGCCATTATCATGATATTGCTCTGATTTACCGTACCAATACCAATGCAGTTCTGATTTCAGAGAAACTGCTTCGTGAAAAAATACCTGTCCATATGCAGGAAAAGCCTAAAAATATCTATCAAAGTACGATTGCAAAGGACCTGATCGCATATATCCGTTATGCATTGTATGAAGATGATATTGCGGCATTTTATCGTATTATGAATCGACCGTCCCGTTATATCAGAAGGGAAACAGTCCCCACATCTTCCTTTTCCATGCAGGATATACTTGATAAGAATAAGGGAAAAGATTATGTAATACATAATGTATTATCATTGTATCAGCAACTTCATTTCCTTAAGAAACTGGATCCATATGCTGCGATCAATTACATACGGCACGGAATCGGCTACGAGGATTATTTAATGAAGCAGTCCATGCAGGACTCCAATATGTATCATACCGGAATCCGTATATTAGATGAATTACAGGAGAGAGCGGCTACATTTGATACATTGAATGAATGGCTGGAACATGCTGAGAATTATGAAGAATTTATACAACAGATGCAAACAGATCATGATGAAGATGCAGTGCAGATCGTAACAATGCATGCATCTAAAGGACTTGAGTGGAATACCGTAATTCTTCCAGATGTGAACGAAGGCGTAACACCTCATAAAAAAGCTGTTTCAGAAGAAGATACAGAAGAAGAACGAAGAATGTTCTATGTAGCAATGACAAGAGCAAAACAGAATCTGTTTATTTTTTATGTAAAAGAAAAGACAGGAGGAAAATTCCTCCCGTCAAGATTTCTTACTGATCTTCAGAACCATGCAGCTTTTCATTGAGAAGTTCTTTTAATTCCAGACATTTGTCTTTTAATCTTGGACTGATACCTCTGGTCGATACAACTCCTGATAAATATTGCATTGCAGTCTGGTATTCGCCTTTTTCATATCCAAGGTATGAGAGAAGGTAATCAAGGGTAGTCTCATTCATTCCGGCAATGGGATACCCTTCTTCCATTCTGGCTTTGCTCAAATGATCATAAGCATTCATTGCAAAATTATGGGCTTCTGTCAGGTATGCCTGTTTTTTGGTCTGGTAATCCGGATTTTCTGCACCCATCTCATCTACCAGATCCTGATATAGCCAACTGATCTTAAGACAGATATTTCCAATTTCGCTTTCTTTGCCCATTTTGGTAACAGTACACAGCAATGCCATTTTTAAACGGCTGATTGCTGTCTCACATGAATACGTATCACAGGGCACTTCTTCATGTGATTTATAATTTGCCTGAATTTTCTCACGCAGAAGTTTTCTTTGAACCTGTGTTGTATTCGTGAAATCTTTCGTGAGGGCGGCATAACCACAATTACTACAACATACGGTTTCATATTTGGTTACATTGATATTGCTGTGTATAGGGCGAAGATCAGGTCCTGTACCAACGAATTTGGCAACATTTGTCTTTACAGATTTTGCTTTTACCTTATTATCGCATATCGGACATTCATAAGTTTTGTCCAGAAGCAATGTTTTTTCATTCTCATCCATTTTTTTCCCTCTTCTCACACGATTGGATAGTATTATTCTTCATCCTTTACGATTTCATCAAACTCTGCATTATCTAAATACTCATCAAAAGCATCTGCAACCATATCATATTCTTCATCATCATCAATGTATCCAAGTTCAGGTTCAGCATTTGGATCTGATTCATCTTCAGAATAACGATAAAACCAAACTTCACCGTCATCGTTATTTCCATTTTCATCTAAAGGCAGAAGTACGATATAATCCTGCTTATTTACTGTCAAAATCGTAATAATAGCACAGTTTACAGTCTGACCGTCATCAAGTTCTAACTCTACTGTCATTTCTTCATCATCATATCCGTTGGTTTTATTATTTGCCATAAAGTTAATCCTAACCTTTCATAATTTATAGAAAGCAAAATGCAAACTACATATTTATTTTATCTAAATAACCAGAATAAGGCAAGTGCATTTTGGAAAAGTGTCTATACAATAGCTGTTTACTTGACACAAACTGCTGAAAGCGAGTATCATATATTTATTGAAATACATACATGATAATTTAAAATGGGGGATACGAATGCAATTACATACACCAGAACGCACAATACATGCCTTACAGAGATGCATCAAGGATTCCCATCGTATTGTAGCCATTATTGGTATTGAGATGATGGTAGAAGGCGGCGGTATAAATCTTGATTCCAATGACCAGACTTACCGTATGGAGCAGGAATATGGTGCATGCCCGGAGGAATTACTCAATGGTGGCTTTTATTGTGCAAAGAAAGAACGTTTTTTTAACTTTTACAGGAAAGAGATATTGGGAATGAAGGTTGACTCAACGCCTGCATATGAGGCTTTATATAAGCTGCAACAGCAGGGAAAATTACATACGGTGATCAACCAGAATTATCATCCCATTCCCAGTACATATCATTTTGCCCGTGTCATTGATCTGAACGGAAATATCACCCGTAACCACTGTACAAAATGCCATGCAGTATATGACCATAATTATCTGTTGGCCAATCATGGTATTCCACAATGCAGTTCCTGTAAAGGATCGATCAGACCCGACATCAGATTGATCGGAGAAAGGGTTGACAATGCCAAAATGACGCAGGCTCTGGAAGCCTGTGACAATGCAGATGTTGTGATCATTATGGGTAAAAATATATATGGAGACAGACTTCAATCCGATAGCCCTGATGTCAGACAACGCCATCAGACAAGAATTCTATTCTCGGAAGAAAGACATCTTCCGGAAGAATGTGCTGATTATATTATACACGATGAAATAAAACAGATTATGCCACTTCTCGTTCAGTAAACAAGGCATAGAATTAAGAGAGGTATGGATGGATCAATTACATATAAAAAAAGGACAACCGTATCCTTTAGGCGCATCAGTCAAAAATGGCGGTATAAATTTTTCAATGGTAAACAGTTCTTTAGAAGAATGTGGTATTATCCTGTATGATAAAGAGCAAAGACACAGAAGAAAATCCCCTTTGAACATAACCATAGGATTGGAAACATTTGTTGTCTGCATATAGATGGATTAAGTGCAGATAGCTGTGAATACAACTATTATATAGGAGATCAGGCTCTGGTAGACCCCTATGCCGTAAAAATATATGGTAATGAGAAATGGGGAGCCGGACTTCAGACTGAAGTTACGTTAAGAGGTGGTCTTGGCCAGACCCCGTTTGACTGGCAGAAGACCTCTCCTTTGCATATTCCTTATAGCGAAAGTATTATTTACTGTCTGCATGTACGGGGCTTTACCAGGCATTCCTCATCCAAAGTCAAACACAAAGGTACATTTGAGGGGCTTATTGAAAAGCTGCCATATTTAAAAGATCTGGGAATTACTGCGATAGAACTGATGCCCGCTTATGAGTTTGAAGAATGCGAAAAGGGTGCAGATACCCACACGATAGAATATCAGGTAAAACATATTGATGAACCGCTTACAGATCCGTTATCCGGACAGTCTGGTGGTAAAATTAACTATTGGGGGTTTAAAAAGGCTTTTTACTTCACTCCCAAAGCTTCTTATACTGCAGGTGATGATCCGGCAGTGGAATTTAAACGTATGGTACGGGAATTTCACAAAAACGGCATTGAAGTGATCATGCAGTTCTATTTTCCGGATAATATCAAACAGGGTTATATTCTGGAAGTTTTAAGACATTGGATTCTGGAATATCGAATTGACGGAATCCATATTATGGGCAGCCATGTACCGCTTACTCTGTTGGCAACAGAACCGCTTTTTGCAAATACCAAACTTATGGGTACTGATTTTGCACTAAATGAGATCTATCCGGATCAGGAGACACCTGTTTATAAGAATCTGGGATATTATCGTGAAGAATTCATGAATGATATGCGTAAATTCCTGAAAGGCGATTTTGATATGCTTGGTGGTTTCTGTTATCACATGCGTAATCATAATTCCAAAGCAGGAATCGTAAATTATATTACCAACTACAATGGTTTTACTTTGTCCGATCTGGTATCTTATGAGCGTAAACATAATGAAGCTAATGGAGAAAATAATCAGGATGGAACGGATTATAACTACAGTTGGAATTGTGGTATAGAAGGTCCGACCAGAAAACGCCATATTACGGAACTTCGCAGGAAACAGATGCGCAATGCACTGGGATTTCTTCTGACTGCACAGGGAACACCCTTGATTCTCGCCGGTGATGAATTTGGCAACAGTCAGTCCGGTAATAATAACTGTTATTGTCAGGATAATGAGTTAAGCTGGCTTGACTGGCGTAATCTCCGCAAAAATCAGGCATTGCATGATTATACGAAATTTCTTATTAATTTCCGCAAAGAACATCCGATCCTGCATAAGGACGGTGACCTTTCACTGACAGACCGGTCAGGTAATGGGTATCCTGAATTATCCTACCATGGTGAAGAAGCGTGGAAGGTACAGACAGAGAATTATTTCAGGCATATCAGTATGATGTATTGTGCAGCCAGACCATCTAAAAAAGATAAATGGGACAACGACTATATCTATATTGCCTATAATATGCATTGGGAACCTAAACATTTCGCGTTGCCTACATTGCCCGGCAATTATTGCTGGCAAACAGTATTGGACACCCACAAACCAAATACTGACAGTATTTTACAGGAGCAGGCGACCGGAAAAACACAGAAAACAGAAGTGGCACCCAGAAGTATTCAAATACTGACGGGCTGTAGAAAAATACAAAAGAGAAAATATACATCAAAGTGACACTGGAATTTGGCAGGTAATGTAACTTGAAAATCTGGAAACATTTTAAAACAATAACACATCATAAAATTATGGTCATGCAGGGATGCTTTAAGGTAGGTCTATACAGACAGGGACTGGCACACGATATGTCCAAGTACATGCCAAGTGAATTCCTTGTAGGGGCAAAATATTATCAGGGGACTCAAAGTCCTAACAATGCAGAAAGAAATGCAATAGGCTATTCATCCGCATGGCTCCATCATAAGGGCAGAAATAAGCATCATTATGAATACTGGCTGGATTACGGAGTAAACGCCGGGGATGGTATTGTACCTGTTGCAATGCCTATGCGGTATATCGTTGAAATGTTCATAGACAGAGTTGCTGCATCCAAAAATTATAATCAGGGACATTACACAGATGATATGCCCCTTCAATATTATTTAAAAGGTAAAGCAGGGGATTTTATGCATCCTGATACCCGCCGTACGTTAGAATTATTGCTTCATATGCTGGCTGATGAAGGTGAGCAAAAGACATATGCATATATCAAATCCAATTTGAAGAACTGGTAACGCATTATCGACTCCTACATATAATAGGATAAAGGAGTTGATGATATGTGTAATTCTTGGATCTTACTTTTACTACTTTTCTGCGGATGCCAGAATAATAACGGATGTGGCAACAACAACTGTGGAAATAACAGAAATAACAAATGCGATAACAAACGTCCATCTTTTGAAATCAAAGAAGAAAGACGAAGAGGATCAGACTGTGATAATGATTTCATCCAGCCCAGACCCTTTAACAGCTTCACCACACAGAACACCTGTGGATGTGAGAACAAAAGTGAATAAATATCTTGCTTTGGAAAACGTCTGGTCAGCAGACGTTTTCTTGACTTTAGAGTAACATAATGCTACACTTACTGCATCTGACCAAAGAATAGAAGTGTGATAAATGTGGAACTGAACATAGAAGATATCAATAAAAAGGAAATATACCGTTATCTGGGATATCATGGAATTGACCCGGATACACAGATCGATCAAATGATACAGGAAGTAATCACAGAATTACTGGCGGTTATCCATCCCAAAAATCTGTACAAAGTATATCGATGTCATATCTCCAAGGA
>CAYRAW010000041.1:0-16110 GCA_964422225.1 uncultured Roseburia sp. | reverse complement strand
ATCTGATAATGGCTAATCAGTATGAAGTAAAGATTACAGCGCAAGCCTTGGCTCATATGAGAGAGATTAATGATTATATTGCACATGAATTACAAGCACCTGATGCTGCAAGAAATCTTCTAGATAAGATGCAGACCGAAATCAAGAAATTATCTGAATTTCCAAAAAGGCATAAGCCAATTGAAGAAGAACCTTGGCATAGTGAAGGCGTACGGAAAATCATAGTCAACAACTTTCTGGTTTATTACTGGATTGATGATAATAACATGTTGGTGCAGGTTATAGCGGTCATTTATGAAAAGCGAGATCAGATAAAGCAGCATGCTAAGATAGATTTAAATTAAAATTTAGTAACAATATTAATGTGTCCTGCATTTATCTACCAAGAAAATGCAGATACAATGTGTACAATCTAATTCAAGATAATACGGCATATAATGTAAATAAGCATTTACTTATTGGTTAAAACCAAAGGTAAATGTTTTTTAATTTCTTTCTGTTAAGTTAATTTTAGGAAAAGCAATGAGCTTTGATTATGAGTTTCTGGAGGATCCTTCGGTATCGGATCTTAAATATCGATCGTTTGGTAAATTCTTACAATGTCGCTTATTGTCATTTTGACGGTGATTAATTATCGTATAGGGATTCATTACACAAGTATTAGTAGGAGTACAACGCCATGGCAAATAATTTAGCTATATTTTATTAAGTATGTATGTAAGAGTCCTTTAGGGGCAGTAGAAGCATTTGCAATTTCGCATAAAGGTTGTAATAATGAGTGATCTGGCATGCTTTTCCCACATTCCCACTTAGAAACGACTTTATCTGTAATATTCAGTTGTTCGGCTAAAGACTTTTGAGTTATATTAATTGTATATATCAAAAAGTGGAGGATTTATAGAATGTATATTTTGCCCATACCACAGAAATTGGAGATGAAAGAAGGAAAATTCAGAATCAAATATGCTTCAGAGATATGTATTGGTAAAAACAGTATGCAGATATGCTACAATAGGAGTTGCTGGATTGCGGACTATTTGAGAAGGTAGAATCGTCTTATGAAAAACATAGAAAATAAAAAGGAAAGTGATTTTTAAAATGTCAAAACTGGCAGTTTTTTTCCCGGGATTGGGATATACCACAGAAAAACCTCTTTTGCATTTTGGACTGGATATTGTACGTGATCACGGATATAAGGAATGCAGAAAAATTACATATACAATAGTAAAAAAAGAGGCAATACGGGGTAATGCGGATAAGATAAAAGAAGTAGAACAGGAGTTGCTTATACAGGCTGAGAAACAGTTATCTGATGTAGATTGGAGAAGCTATGATGAGGTGTTGTTTGTATCTAAAAGTATCGGGACTGCTGTAGCGGCAGAATATGCCCAAAAGTATGATCTTTTAAATATAAAACATATATTGTATACACCGTTGACGATAACGTATGATTATAATCCGGTTAATGCACTGGCATTCATTGGTACAAAAGACGGCTGGAGTGATGTACATAAAATAGAAGAATTATCCCGGAAACATAATATAAGATTGGAGATTTATAAGGACTGTAATCATTCTCTGGAAACACATAATGTATTCGAAAATATAAACATATTGCATGATGTTATGATCAAAACGAAAAATTTTCTGGACAAGTCCCCAAAAAAGATCGCATACTATCATCTGCCCGGGCTGTTTGAGTTTTACGATCTGTACCGCATTTTTTTGCCACTATTTCGTGAACACAGAGAATATTTTTATGACTGGTGTGAAATTGGTTCCATATATGGAGCGCCTGCAGACTGCATCTGGGGTGGAGGACGTGTGGGCTTTGGAGATTATGAGCCACAGGAAGTTCTGGCTTTAATGCAGGAATATGGGATTTCTGCAAGATTGACTTTTAGTAATTCTTTGTTGGAAAAAGAGCATCTTTCTGACAAAAGGTGCAATGAACTCTGCAGATTATTTGAAAAAACAGGAAACGGTATTATAGTTTATTCGGATCTGCTGTTAGATTATTTAAAGGAGAATTATCCGGAATATTATTATGTTTCTTCTACAACAAAGGTTTTGACGACATTTGAGAGATTGCTGGAAGAAGCAAAAAGGGATGATTTCCTTTATATTGTACCGGATTTCCGCTTAAACAAGGCGTTTGATAAATTAAATACTTTGTCTGAAAAACAGAAAGATAAGCTGGAATTTTTGTGTAATGAATGTTGCTGGTTTGGATGCCGTGACAGGGAACGATGCTATGAAACAGTCAGCCGCAAAAATCTCGGAGAAAATTGTCCTGAACACATTTGTGCTGCCCCTGATGCAGGAAATGGCTATCAGTTTTCTAAAGCAATGACAAATCCTGGATTTATTGGAATAGAGCATATTAAAAATATTTATTTGCCGATGGGGTTTTCAAATTTTAAAATTGAAGGCAGAGGGCTTGGAAGTGCAATGATCTTAGAGTTTCTGCTCTATTATATGACAAAACCTGAATACCAGATCCATGTCAGAGAGGCCATATATTTAGATAACATGCTTGACTTATTTTAGGTATGATCGTATACAAATGAGGAAACAGTCTTCGAAATATAAGTTAAGTATAACACGGGTAAAATTTTAGTAAAACTTTACTCAAACTATTGAAATATGTAAAAATGTGAAATATAATGCAAAAGAAAGGCGTGGTTATATGGCAACGATCAAAGAGGTTGCAGAGTTGGCACATGTATCGGCGGCAACAGTATCAAGGGTGTTGAATCAGGACGGAACATTGTCGGTGACACCTGAAGTAAGGAATCAGATAATTAAAATAGCTCATGAGCTAAAGTATGTCCCGCCTAAGATGCGACATGCGAAACGAGACAGACAGATCGTCATCGGAGTTGCAGATTGGCATATCGTAAGAAGAGACAGACCAGATGTAAGTATCACTTCGGCGGATATTTTATCCGAAAGTGCTGCACAGAAAGCAGATATCACATTTTTACGTCTGATTTACGGAGAAGTAAAACAGGTAGATGGTATTATTGCATTTGGTTCGTTTTCGGAAGTGGAAGTTGATTTTCTGCGTTCGCTGAGCACTTCCATACTGTTTGTTAATTCAGCTGAGAGAGATTATGAATTTGATCAGATTCTTATGGATTATGAGCAGGGATTAAATGATATGGTGCATTATCTGATGGACGTGAAGGAGTATCGCAGCATTGGCTACATTGGTGGAATATATGAAGATGATATGGTACGCATCGGAGTACATCGTCTGAATGGATTAAAACAGATCTTACAGAATAAGGAATGTTACCGGGAAGATTATTTCAAGGTCGGAGAACTCAGCCATGAAAATGGGTATACTCTTACTAAGGAAATGCTTTTGACAAAGGATGTGCCGGAAGTTCTCATTCTGGGAAATGATGAGGTCGCAGAAGGTGCATTAGAGGCGATCAAGGAGCTGAAATACCGGATTCCGAAAGATGTTGCAGTTGTGGTTTACCGCGATATTGAGACGCTTTCAACGAAATATCCTACCTATACGAGCCTTCGCATGCTGCCTGATATTGTATGGACAACTGCCGTGAAGCTCCTTCTGGAGAGAATTCTGGATGGCAGGAAAGATACGATGAAGGTGTATTTGCCAACAAAGCTTGAACTTGGAGACAGTGCCTGATTACCGGCTGGACAATTCCTAAAAGAGCAACAACAAAAGTGTGCATACCTGTACGGAAATGAGTGCAGGAGAGAGAGGAGAACATTTCATTATGAAGAAAAAAATTGCTATGTTACTTACAGCAGCATTATGCATGGGTACATTTGCAGGATGTGGAAACAGTGCATCAAACGACAACAGTACAGCAGACAACAATGCAGCAGATAATACTGTAGTTGCAACAGAAAGCTCTGATGCAGCAACTTCTGAAGCAACTCCTGCTGAAAATGTAAAAATCGATACTTTAAACGTTTATTTCGTTCCTTCCAGAGATCCGGATGAGATCGTAACTGCAACAGAACCACTTTCAAGCTTAATGCAGACAGAGTTAGCAGGCTTGGGATATGATATCGGTGAAGTAAAGATTACCGTTGGTACAACATTTGAAGCAGTAGGTGAAGCTCTTGCAGCAGGAACTGCAGATGTTGGATTTATTCCGGGTGGTACTTATGTACTTTATGATGATGGAGCAGATGTTATTTTGACAGCAACCAGAAATGGTTTAAATAAAGATTCTGATAATGCAGCAGACTGGAATGATGGACAGCCTACAGAAGCATCTGATAAACAGGCAGTTTCATATCGTGCATTATTCATTGCAGGCCCTTCTGAAAAAGGACAGGAACTTGCAGAGAAGGTAAATTCCGGCGAAGAACTTACATGGGATGATTTAAACAGTGCAAACTGGAGTGTTATGTCATCTTCTTCACCAGCAGGTTATATTTACCCGGCTTTATGGTTACAGGACAGATATCAGAAGGGTATTACAGATCTTTCTTCAGCAGTACAGTCTGATTCTTATGCAAGTGCATTTGCAAGACTCGCATCCGGACAGGTTGATGTGCTCGTAACTTATGCAGATGCAAGACGTGATTACGAAGAGAGCTGGACAACTGAATTCGGACGTACAGCATCTATCTGGGAAGAGACAAATGTTATTGGAGTAACCAACCCGATTTATAACGATACAGTCTGTGTCAGCAAGACATCTCCGATCATGGATGATGGCTTAAAGTCAGCAATCCAGACAGCACTGATCAATATCGGTAATACAGAAGAAGGTAAAGCAGTTATCTCCATCTACAGCCACAATGGATATGAGCCGGCGCAGTCTTCTGACTATGATAAAGAAAGAGAAGCACAGGAATTGATCAAGAAATTAAGTGCAGCGAACTAATAGAATAATAACGCTGGTAGTATAACGGGCAACAAGAGGCTGCTGCAGAGCCGGAGAATCGGTTTTGTAGCAGCCTCTAAATAAGTAATCTATAGAAAACACACCATAGAAACAGCACGTAAAGAAAGGTTTGGTTTTAATTTATGATTGAATTTAAGGACGTATCGAAGGTATATCCTAATGGAGTAACAGGACTGGATAATGTTAACTTAAAGATCGAGCAGGGTGAATTTGTAGCGATCATCGGTCTTTCCGGCGCAGGAAAGTCCACATTACTGCGAACGATCAACCGTATGCATGACATCACATCAGGAATCCTGACAGTAGATGGCTTGGAAGTTAAAAATTTAAAAGGAAAAGAACTCCGCGCATTCCGTAGAAAGATTGGAATGATTTTCCAGTCATTTAATCTTGTCACACGTACAACAGTAATACGTAACGTATTGATGGCTAAAGTGCCGGAAATGCCTTTCTGGAGAGTTTTACTTGGTGTGTTTAAGAAAGAAGACAAAATGCAGGCACTTGAGAGTCTTGATAAAGTCGGCATCCTTGATAAAGCATATATCCGTGCAGATCAGCTTTCAGGTGGTCAGCAGCAGCGTGTCGCATTAGCACGTACACTTGCACAGAATCCGGAGATCATTCTGGCAGATGAACCGGTTGCCGCACTTGATCCTGTAACGGCAAAACAGGTTATGAGTGATTTTAGAAAGATCAATCAGGATATGAACATTTCTATCCTCATTAATATCCACCATGTGGAACTGGCGCTTGAATATGCAGACAGAATCATTGGGATTCGTGCCGGAAAGATCGTATATGACGGACCTTCCAAGGATGTGACGCAGGATGTATTAAACACAATTTACGAAGGAAAGATTCCGGAGAAAACGGAGGAAGCATAATGGGATTATATGATAAAATATTTAAACCTAAAAAAATTGTGCTTGCAAATGGCAGGGTTGTGGAAGAAAAATGTTCCCGTACACCACTTATTCTTCTTCTGGTTGTGATCGCAACATGGATATCTGTGAGAGTAACAGGTTTTTCCATGAAAACACTTGTGACGAGAATCCAGTATTTCTTTGATATTTTAAAGCAGATGATTCCACCAAATGTCAGCTACATTTCAAGTATCTGGGGACCGCTTCTGGATACGATCAAGATGTCATTGCTTGGCTCTTTTATTGGTAGTGTGCTGGCAATTCCTTTTTCGATTTTAGCTTCCGGCAACCTGATCAAAAATAAAGCTGTAATTGGCATTGTCCGTGTATTTTTAAGTATTGTCCGTACAATTCCAACTCTGGTCGCAGCTCTTATCGCAACCTATATCTGGGGTCTTGGCACGATGGCAGGTACATTTTCGATTGCAGTATTTACCTTTGCATATGTTGGCAAGCAGTTATATGAGATGATCGAGACGGTGGATATGGGTGCTTATGAAGCAATGGAAGCAATGGGTGCGGGAAAGGTGTATGCCTTTATCTCTGCGATCATGCCACAGGTGCTGCCGGCTTATATATCAGTCTGTTTATTCTGTTTTGAGGGAAATGTCCGTTATGCGGCGATCTTAGGATACGTTGGAGCCGGTGGACTTGGACTGATCTTAAATGAGAAGATCGGATGGCGTGAGTATGACAGTGTTGGAATGATTTTGATCGTTCTCTTTGGTACCGTTCTTATTATTGAAGCGATCAGTCACTATATCAGAAAGAAATTAACGTAGGAGGAACCGGCGAAATGAATGAATCAATCAAAAAAATGTATGAGCAGGAACCAAAGCTATGGTATGCCAAGCTTGCGATAGCCCTGGTCGTTGTAGTGTTGCTTGCATGGTCACTTTCTACGGTTCAGTCTACCGGATCAAATGGAAGCGGAATCAGTGTGGCAGGAAAAATTGTCAGCGGAATTTTTCATCCGGATACAAATCTGTTGTTTGATCTTTCCACATCCGGTGTGGCTTATCTTTTGCTGGAAACCATGTGTATTGCGTTCCTTGGAACAATTGTTGGAGCTGTATTGTCAATTCCACTTTCTTTTCTTGCGGCAGCAAATCTGATGCCCAAACCGATCGCACTGATCTTTCGTGTATTTATCATGGCAATCCGTACAATTCCGGCATTTGTATATGGACTTATGTTTATCCGTGTGACAGGACCGGGACCGTTTGCAGGACTTCTTACAATGTCCCTGTGTTCTATCGGTATGATCAGCAAAATGTTTATTGAGAGTATTGAAGATCTTGATACCAAGATTTTAGAGTCGTTGGACGCAGCAGGATGTACGATGTTCCAAAAGATTCGTTATGGTATCTTATCCCAGTTGTTTCCAGATTTTATGTCAACTCTGATCTATCGTTTCGATATGAATTTAAGAGATGCTACTGTACTTGGTCTGGTAGGAGCCGGTGGTATTGGCGCACCGCTTATCTTTGCTATGAGCGCATATAAATGGAATCAGGTAGGCGCTATTCTTGCAGGACTTATTGTGCTGATTTTGATCATTGAAGTTATTTCCTCCAAAATTCGTACAAAACTGGCGCGGGGGTAAGAAATGCAGCAAAGAAAGTTAAAAATATATTTTACCTCAGATGTACACGGATATTTTTATCCTACAACTTATGGGGATATGATAGAAAAACCGATGGGACTGTTCGGCTGTGCAGAGGACTTCAAGAAGGATGAGGATACGCTGATCCTGGACGGCGGTGATATTTTACAGGGGTCTGCCTTTGCATATTACTGTCATCAGGTCGCAGGTTCACCGGAAGTCATTGCCGATATTATGAACGATTGCGGTTATGACTATTACACACTTGGAAATCATGACTTTAACTATGGTCTGGACTATCAGAAAATGTACCGCGACAGAAATCATGGTGTATGCGTGTGCCAGAATATTACAGATGATGACGGAAACACACTATTTCCGTGGAAGATCCATGTAATGAAAAACGGACTGCGTATTGGCATTGTGGGTATTGTGACAGATTATGTAAATATCTGGGAAAAGGAAGAAAACTTAAAAGGTATCCATATTACAGATCCCTTTGAGGCAGCAAGAACAGTGCTTGCACAGATGAAAACACAGACAGATCTTACAATCTGTATTTATCATGGCGGATTTGAGTGTGATCTGGAGAGTGGAGAAGTGCTATCCCAAACCACAGAAAATGTCGGCTACCGCATCTGTAAGGAACTTGATTTTGATATTTTACTGACTGGGCATCAGCACATGTCTGTACCCGGAAGAAATCTGTTTGGAGCTTATACCGTGCAGCCGTGTGAGAATGCGAAGGAGTATCAATATCTGGAAGTTATCATAACAGATGATGAGAAGAGTATCCGTTCCGAGTTGCACCAGTCAGATGCGGCAAAAGGCAAAGTACTTGCGGATAAATACCGTACTCTGGAAGATTCTGTGCAGACATGGCTTAATCAGCCTGTTGGCCATTTGAGCCACGCGATCATGCCGGAAGAAAAAGTAAAAATGGCATTATATGGATCTCCAATTGCCGACTTTTTAAATCGTATCCAGCTTCATTTCTCGGGAGCAATGATCTCGTCAGTTGGGTTGGCAAATGAGATCGCAGGATTTCGAAGTGAAGTGAGTACACGAGATATCATTGCAACTTATCCATATCCTAATACGCTTGTAGTCTGTGAGATTACAGGAAGACAGTTAAAGATGGTAATGGAACGAAGTGCTGAATATTTTGCTTATGATAAAGATGGTAATGTATGTGTATCTGACAGCTTCCTGATTCCGAAAGTTGAACATTATAATTACGATTATTATATGGGTGTGGATTTTAAGATCAATCCGAAGAACCCGATAGGAAGCAGAATTGAGAAACTTTCGAGAAATGACAGGCCTGTCCTGGATGATGATAAATTTACAATATGCCTGAATAATTATCGATACAGTGGTGCCGGTGGATATGATGTGTATACAGAATGCCCACTTGTGAAAGAAATCAATGTTGAGATGGTAGAACTGATTATGGATTATTTCCATGAATATCCCTATATTGAGGTATAATTTTTAAGGTACAAAGACAAATCTATGCCGTGTCACTTGCAAAAGTGATGCGGTATTTTCTTATCATTATCCGGAATAATAGAAGTTATTGATGAGTATGAAAAAAGTAAGAAACATTTTTAGCTAATAAAAACTGGATTTTTATAAAAAGTGTATTATAATATCATTAAAGTTATGTAAACAACAGGAGGAACGGCTATGGCAGTGATGCCTCATATATTGCTGGATGAGAATATGATAGCTCCCTATGCATTATTACCGGGAGATCCGGCGAGACTGGACAGAATTGCAGTGCATCTGGAACAGGTGGAAGAACTGGCATATAACAGAGAGTTTCGCTCTTTGCGGGGTTTTTATAAGGGAGTTCGTGTTATGGCAGTTTCGACCGGACTTGGTGGGCCGAGTACAGCAGTAGCAGTCGAGGAATTATCAAGACTGGGAGTCAGTCATATGATCCGGATCGGAAGCTGCGGTGCGCTTCAGAAGGGAATCCATGTGGGAGACTTGATCCTTGTCAATGGAACAGTCAGAAATGATGGTACATCAAGAACTTACATAGAAGATGGGTATCCTGCGGTTGCTGATTTTATATTATTGCAGGCTTGCAGAGATGCTGCCGCGTGTATTCATGCACCATATCATATCGGAATTGCCAGAACCCATGACAGTTTTTACACAGATGAAAAAGATGAGATATATGCTTATTGGAAGAAGAAAGGTATTATTGCATCTGATATGGAGACAGCAGCATTATATGTTGCGGGCAGCCTTCGGGGTGTAAAATGTGCGTCTATATTGAATGTTGTGGTTGCCAGTGAGGATGATCTGCAGGAACAGATCAATCATTATACTGATGGGGTAAACATGTCCTCACAGGGGGAGAAAAATGAGATTCTGACAGCGCTTGAAGCGTTTGTAAGGATAAATGGAAGCACAAACAAGGAGGGTATACTATGAAGAAAATCTTTGCTACAAAATGGAACGCGGCAACCATCGTTTTGATTCCTGTCTGTATTGGGATCAATTTCCTGGGAAAGATGTTTGCATCAGCATTGAAACTGCCTTTATGGCTTGATGCAATCGGAACCTGTATCGGTGCGGTATTAGGAGGACCGATCATTGGCGGGCTGTGCGGTGCTATCAACAATCTGGTATATGGTCTGATCATCGGTGATAATATTACGATCATTTACCTGTTTACCAGTCTTGGAATCGGTATTGCAGCCGGTATCATGGCGAGACTTGGATTTATGAGATCATTCCCTAAATCATTACTGACAGCCTGTGCGGCAGGACTTGCAGCAGTAGTGATCTCTACTCCGCTGAATGTTATATTCTGGGGTGGCACCACCGGTAATGTCTGGGGTGATGCATTGTTTGCAGTGACACAGGCAAATAACATGCCGGTATGGCTGGGTTCTTTCCTGGATGAAGTAGTGGTAGATGTTCCGGACAAGTTGATCACAGTCATCGTTGTTTATTTTATCATGCTGGCTCTGCCAAAGAAACTTACCTCTTTGTATGAAGCAGGCAATGATATTGAGAGCCTTGATTAAAAAATAAAAAGTTGAATGATATGGGGCATAGGAAATTCCTATGCCCTTTTCGGTAAAAAAGGAAACGTGAGTATGAAAAACATTACATTGTATGTAGATAATGGAACTTATCTTACAAAATTACATCCATATACGAAACTGATCTATATTCTGACTGCCATATGTGCTCCTTTGTTGATAGGACAGATATGGGGATTTTGTGCGTTTATCCTGTGCAATATTCTGATCCTGATCAGTACGAAGCTGTTAAAGAGAGCAGTGCCGCTGATTATCTTTTCCTTTACGATACTTCTGACCATTTTCATCATTCATGGTCTGTTTAATTATCGTAATGAGACGGTATTATGGCAGATCGGAGCTGTCTGTTTCTATAAAGAAGGTGTACTGTATGCAACGAGAATCGGACTGAATATTTTAAATATGCTTCTGTCTTTTGCTACATTCGTATTGTCCACCAAGCCGGCTGACCTGGTCGAGGCTCTGGAAAAGTCAGGGTTCTCCAAACGTTTTGGATATATCATCAATTCTGTATTCCAGATCATTCCACAGATGACGGGAACGATGAGTACGATCATGGATGCCCAGAGAAGCAGAGGAATGGAAACAGAAGGAAATCTGTTAGTGCGTGCCAAAGCATTTATTCCATTAATATCACCCGTTATTACCAGTTCCCTGATCAACACCAGGGAGAGGGCAATTGCCCTGGAGGTGCGTGGATTCGATGCCAACTGTAAGAAAACCTTCCTCAGTGACAAGCCGAGAAAAACAATTGATAAAGTATTAACGATTATCTTTGTATTGCTCCTCATAATAGCTGTGGTCATAAGATTTGTATAGAAAGAGAGATAAGACATGAATCCAATTATAGAAGTAAAAAATCTCAAATATAAATATCCCCATACGGAGAAACTGGTGCTGGATGATATCAGTTTTACTGTGGAAAAAGGAGAATTTATCGGAATTGTCGGTGCAAATGGAGCGGGAAAAAGTACGCTGACACAGGCACTTGTCGGTCTGGTTCCGCAGTTTTATAAGGGGGCATATGGTGGTCAGGTTCTGGTAGACGGTATGCAGGCATCCAAAGATCCTATCGCGTCTATCTGCAGGCGTGTTGGTCTGGTATTTCAGAATCCATTTAATCAGTTATCCGGGGCAAAAGACACCGTATATGAGGAGATTGCCTTTGGATTGCAGAACTTTGGTATTGAACGGGATGAAATGGTAAAAAGAATAGAAGATGCCATAAATCTGTTGGATATTGCAGGACTAAAAGACCGTAATCCTTTTGACCTGTCAGGTGGTCAGATGCAGCGAGTTGCCATTGCAAGTATTCTGGTCATGCAGCCGGAGATCATGATATTGGATGAGCCGACTTCACAGCTTGATCCCGCAGGTACAGAGGAAGTATTCAAAGCTGTAGAGAAGCTGGTAAAGGCTGGCAAAACGATACTGATCGTGGAGCAGAAGATTGAAAAGATATCGTCATACTGTGATAAAATATTGCTGATGCATGATGGAAAAATCGTTGATTTTGATACGCCGCAGAAAATATTTTCCAGAGATGACCTTGAAGAGATCGGGGTGCAGGCACCGAGTTTTACCAGAATCTGCAAGGCACTAGGAGTAAAGCTCGCAGATGGCAATTACCCTGTTACCATGCAGGAAATCGTATCATTAAAGGATATTTTACCCAGAGTATCAGCTCGCAGCAATGAGCAGGAAATGACAAAGGAGCCTTCCGCTGCATTTTTTACGATTAAAAATATGGATTTTTCCTATAATAAAGATACACCGGTTATCACAGACTGTAATCTGGAACTGGATGGCAGACCGACAGCGATCATTGGACAGAACGGAGCCGGCAAAACGACACTGGTAAAGCTCCTGAAGGGGCTGCTAAAGCCGGTAAACGGAAGTATATATTATGGGGATAAAAATGTGGCAGAGATGACAGTTGCCATGCTTGCCGGCGAGGTAGGATATATTTTCCAGAATCCTGACGACCAGATATTTAAGAGCAATGTACTGGAGGAGGTCATGTTTGGCCCTCTGAATATAGGAATGACCAAAGAAGAAGCAAAACAGAAAGCCCAAAGTGCTCTGGCACTGGCAGGCTTAGAGAATAAGGCGCAGGAGAACCCCTATGATCTGGAGTTGTCAGAACGAAAGATGGTGGCGATCGCATCAGTTGTTGCCATGGATACACAGGTGGTTATTTTTGATGAACCAACGATTGCACAGGATTATCCGGGAAAAGAGAAGATCAGACAGCTCATTGGCAGCCTGGCCGATCAGGGCAAGCTGGTCATTGCTATTTTACATGACATGGACTTTGTTGCAGAGTCTTTTCAGCGAGTGATTGCTATGGCACATGGCAAGGTCATAGCAGACGGCTCTCCAAGAGAGGTATTTTCCAGACCTGATGTTTTGGAAAAGGCCAGACTGGAACTGCCCTATGTATCCGCTTTGTGCCAGAGCCTTGGCTTTTCACAGATTTTCCTGAAGGTAGAGGATTTTATTGAGTTTTGTAAAGGATAAGCTCGGAAAGGTATATTCATGAAAGAAAAATTACATTTTTTACCGGATGGTTCCCTGGGAGACCTGCTGATCGTCATTGATCTGCAGAATGTGTATCTTGAGGGGCAGCCCTGGGGATGCCGTGATACATCAGGGGTATGGCAAAGAATAAGAAAGCTGATAGATAAAGAGATTGTAGACAATGTGATCTTTACACAGTATCTTCCACCAAAGGAGCCGGTAGGAACATGGAAAATCTATAATCAAGAGAACAGAGAGATCAATGAGAATCCATGGATGAGTGAATTGCTCGAAGAGGTAAAACCATATGCTGACCAGTATCCCCTGTTCTCTAAGGATAAGTATTCCTCATATACCAATGATGAAGTGCGTAAACTGGCAGGTAAGGCGAAACGCGTACTTCTTGCAGGCGTGGTAGCAGAGTGCTGTGTCCTGTTCACACTTCTTAGCGGAATTGATGCAGGAGATAAAATGATTTACCTGACAGATGCCTGCTCAGGACTGAATCAGGAAAATGAGGACATGGTGGAACAGCTTGCAAAGTATTACCAGCCCATGCACACACAGGTCATGACCTGTGTGGAATATTGCAGGGAGCGGGAAAAGGCATAGAAAATCAAGAGATAAATTGATTGTTAATTTAAATTTTATCTGAAACAATTGTAGTATCAGTTTTTGTATAGATGGCGGAGGAAAAAGAATGGCAGAAGTATAGATGAAGCACAAGTATACGTAAATACTATGGATGCAAAGTTTAAACATCCAACACATCAAATCAGATGTTATCCATTAGTGAGAATTTTATGCAAAATACTGAAAGTGCGTGTCAATAATTGCTAAATAATAGAAAAATGATATAATAAAATGTAAATAGAGACTGTACTTGCAATAAATCTAATAATAATTGAAAGGAGCTGTGCTAGTATGGATGCAACGAATAAAAGAAGAGATACAGGGTTGGCAAGAAAGCTGACACTGGGAGTCATTGGGGCGATCGCTCTGTTAAGTGCAGGACTTGTGATCATAGCTGCTCTGGTATTTACAAATATCAAATCAACAATGAAAGAGATACTGTATGATGCGACACTGGATAGTTATAAGAGTGTGATCAGCTCGGAAGTACAGAGCGTAATGAGCATTGTAGAGAATTATTATAGTTTGTCGCAGGCGGGAGAATTATCAGAGGCTGAAGCTCAGAAAAAAGCACTTGATGTCATCAGAAGTATTCGGTATGGTGATGATAACTCAGGATATTTTTGGGTAGATGGTACAGATTATACGCTGATCATGCATCCAATTTTGCCGGATCAGGAGGGAAACAACCGATATGAACTGACGGACCAGAATGGTGTCAAGATTATCCAGGAGATTATGAAGGTTGCAGAAGCAGGCGGTTATAATGAATTCTATTTTACCAAGTCTGATGGTGTAACAGTTGCTCCCAAAGTGGCATACAGTAAAGAATTCAAACCATGGAACTGGGTCATTACAACAGGTGTGTATGCTGATGATATTCAGAATGTTGTAGATAATTCAGATGGTATAATCAAAATAGGTCAGATCTTTGATGAAGCGATCATATTAATGGCAGGAGTAGCTGCTTTATTTGCTGTTATCATCGCAACTGTTGCATATATATTGATCAAAAAGATCATTCAGGTAATCGAGAAAGTAAAGGTACAGCTTACCAAAGTGGCACAGGGAGATCTTACCGGTAAACTGGAAGGTACAATTGTCAGGAGAAATGACGAGCTTGGAGCTATGGTGCGCAATACCAATATTGCCATGGATGCTTTCAGAAACAGTATGTTATCTGTCAAGAATACTACAGATGCTGTTAATGAAGGCAGTACAGACATGAAGGAAAAGACAGAGAATGCAGTGAATGCAAATGAACAGGTGGCTACTGCAATAGGAAATGTGGCTTCTGAGGTATCTCAGCAGGCATCAGCAGTGGATCAGATGATCGAGAAGGTTGCTTCGCTGGCGGATGCAGGCAAGGCTGTATCTACAGCAGTGGAAGAAGCCCTGCAATACATGAAGCAGCTGGATGGTAATTCTGCTGATATGAAAGCCAAAATAGAATCCATGTCAGAAGAAAGTGTCCAGATGGATGTAAATGTACAGGAGATTTCAGAGAAGATAGATGTAACCAGTAAAGGTATTCAGGAGATGGAGGCTATCCTTGGCAGTATTGAAGAAATTGCTTCCGAAACCAATCTGCTTGCCCTGAATGCTTCCATAGAGGCAGCCAGAGCAGGAGATGCAGGTAGAGGATTTGCGGTTGTTGCAGACAGTATTAAGGGATTATCTGAGAATACATCAAATGAACTTGAAAATATCAGAAAGATTATTTCCACATTGGTGGATAATTTTAAAGAATGTGAGAAGTGCATTGATCTTGTTGTAAAGAGCAATCAGGCAAGTACAGAGTCTACCAAAGATGTTATTGAATCATTCCAGATCATCAATAATGATGTGATCAGCACGAATGAGAAACTTACTGTAGTACATCAGACAGATGAACAGATGATGAAGGATATTATGGAAATTGACAATCAGGTGAAAGTAATTGGTCAGACTGCTGAAAGCAATGCGGCGGCTACACAGGAAATTACAGCCAGCTCGGAAGAATTGACGGCATTGTTGACCAATATTAGCAGCACCTGCAACAGTATGACAGGATATGTGGACAATCTGGTAAAAGACATGAATCAGTTCAAAGTAGAGGAATAAAGAATATCAGCAATACCGAATTCCTTTGCTTTCTGCGTGGAGAGGACGGTGGGGAAGAGAAGGTTCTCCTGCAAAACGGAATCAAAATACTGCTGTTGGATCGCATCCTGGATCGAACTGGACAGCAGGTCAGGATGGAATACTATAGCATAGAAGATGTATTATGAACAAAAAGAATCTGGATTGTTAGTACGCCATAAGAATGAGCAGATGGGCAGGAAGTCAGATGGGGACTGAAATCATATATTGAGAGCATCATGAAAGAGGCAGACAAGTATATCTGCCACATGGTATCTGGAAAAATATCAATGATAGCAAAAGTTATGAGGGAGGCTGTGTGATCGCGGCAGATGCACCGC
>CAYRAW010000040.1:3051-16124 GCA_964422225.1 uncultured Roseburia sp. | reverse complement strand
GGCACTGCCGCCTGCAGAATCTCCCTCTACGATAAAGATTTCACATCTGCTGTAATCTTTGGATTCACAGTTTGCCAATTTGCCATTTGAATCAAAAGAAAATTTCTGCTTTGTCAGCATGTTGGTTTTGGCTTTTTCTTCTGTTTTACGGATCTTGGCAGCTTTTTCAGCACAGCTTATGATATTTTTCAACACTTCCAGATTTCGGTCAAAGTAACGTGGAACTTCATCACCGGTTACTTTGCTGACTGCTTTTGCAGCATCCTGATTATCCAGCTTAGTCTTGGTCTGACCCTCAAAACGGGGAGCCGGATGCTTGATAGATACAACTGCTGTCATACCATTTCGCACATCAGCACCAGTGAAATTAACATCTTTTTCTTTTAAAATATTAAGTTCACGTGCGTAATTATTGATAATTGTTGTGAACATGGTTTTAAATCCGGTAAGATGCATACCACCTTCTGCATTATATATGTTATTACAGAATCCCAGCACATTCTCATGGAATTCATTAACATATTGGAAAGCACATTCTACAGTAATGCCTTCACTGGTTCCGCTATAGTAAATAATGTCGTGAACTGCTTCTTTGTTTTTGTTAAGATCTTTTACATAGCCCACAATACCTTCCGGTTCCTGATAGGTAATTTCTTCAGGAATTTCCTGACGCTTATCGCGGAAAACGATTGTAAGTTTTGGATTTAAGTAAGCTGTTTCATGTAAGCGGCTTTTTACTTCTTCTGCCTTGAACCAGGTCTTATCGAAAATAGATGGATCCGGTGTAAAATTGATCGTTGTTCCTGTTTCACGGGTCTTGCCAATAACGGGTAACAGTCCGTCAACCAGTTCGGTAACCGGATTGCCATAGGCATATTTATCCTGATGTATCAGGCCTCCACTCTTTACAGTTACGGTAAGCTGTGTTGATAAAGCATTCACAACAGAGGAACCTACACCATGAAGACCACCACTTGTTTTATAAGCGGAGTTATCAAATTTGCCTCCGGCATGAAGCGTTGTAAATACAACACGTTCAGCACTTACTCCTTTTGCATGCATTCCGACTGGAATGCCACGGCCATTATCACTGATCGTAGCAGAACCGTCTGCTTCCAGAGTGACTTCTATCTTAGTGCAGACTCCTGCTAAATGTTCATCTACAGAGTTGTCTACGATTTCATATATTAAATGATTCAGACCCTTGGTAGAAACACTGCCTATATACATACCGGGTCGCTTTCTTACTGCCTCAAGTCCTTCTAATACGGTAATACTTGATGCGTCATACACATTTTGTGATTTTGCCATTGTAAAACCTAAACCTTTCTGAATATAATACGTTATGTATACATAACGCACTTCACTGATTATAGCATATCTTTGCATGTTTGCAAACAAAAAATACCAGAAATTCAAACATATGTTTTTAAATGTAAGTAGATTTTTATCCATGTAACTACTACCAAAAATGGATTCGCCCTTATTTAACATTACAAACGAAGAAAAGCAGAAAAAAATAAAAAATTTGTGCATTTATTTCAATACAAGGATTGCAAATGCAAAAAAATTGTATACAATAAAGATATGATACATCGCAAATCCGTATAAATTTGTGATGTAAACGCTTTCATAAAAATCAACAGTAACCTAAGAAAAGGAAGGAATTAGAAATATGTTTGGATTTGGAACAATGATTGAGATTTTAAAGAAAAACCCCAAGAAAATTGTATTTACAGAGGGTGCAGATCCTCGTATTCTGGAAGCAGCTTCCAGACTTCTGGCAAGCAGTTTCCTGCATCCGATTCTTGTCGGCAACGAAGAAGAAGTATATAAGTCAGCAGAGGAAAGTGGATTTAATATTCGTGGTGCTCTGATTATTGATCCTGAAAATTATGACCGTTTTGATGAAATGGTTGATTTGTTTTGTGAGATTCGCAAGAGCAAGGGAGTAACTACTGAAGAAGCAAGAAAAATTTTAAAGCAGCCGAACTATTTTGGTACAATGTTAGTTAAAATGGGTGTTGCAGATTCATTGCTGGGTGGTGCTACATATTCTACAGCAGATACAGTCCGCCCTGCCCTTCAGATTGTAAAGACCAAGCCAGGCAACAGTATCGTATCATCCTGCTTCATTCTGGTTCGTCCTTCAGCAACCGGTGAAAATGAAGTCCTGGCGATGGGTGACTGTGCGATCAATATTAAACCCACAGAGGATGAATTGGTTGAAATCGCCGGTGAAACAGCTAAGTGTGCCAGAATATTTGGCATGGATCCTCAGGTTGCATTTTTAAGTTATTCTACTCTTGGCTCAGGCAAGGGCGAGGATGTTGATAAGATGCGTAATGCAGCTAACAAAGCAAAAGTCAAATATCCGGAACTCCCTATTGAGGGTGAACTTCAGTTTGATGCCGCAGTATCTCCTCGTGTAGCACGTACAAAATGTAAAGATTCAGCTGTAGCAGGACATGCTAATACTTTTATTTTCCCTGACATTAATGCAGGTAATATTGGTTATAAGATTGCACAGCGCATGGGTAATTTTGAAGCATATGGTCCTATTCTGCTGGGCTTGAATGCTCCTATTAATGATTTATCCCGTGGATGTAATGCAATTGAAGTATACTCTATGGCGATCATTACAGCAGCTCTTGCATAGTTATTGGGAGATATCACTATTAAAATGTATACAGAAACAGCCCCGATTTAAAATCGGGGCTGTTTTTATGGTTTTGCAGGTTGCGACATGCATAATTTATACTTGATTAAATTGACAATTTTTTACAACAAGCAATGGCAAGTGATCCCGGACCAATATGGCATGATACACTCAAGGATAAGTGATCAATATATATCGGATAATCAGGGAATACTTCATGAAGTTCATCAGCAAGGATATGTGCTGCTTCTTCATTTTCGGTATGGGCAATCTGCAGGTAAATAGGGTTGTCTTTGGAAACACCGCCAAAACGTTTCTCAATATCACTCTTTACTGCGTTTATCATAATTGTTTTTGCCTGGTTTACAGTTCTGGCTTTGGCAAATGCATCCAGCTTTTCCCCTTGAATCTGAAGTACAGGTTTTAATTTCAATAATGTACCAAGCGCTGCGGCAGCAGGCGTGATTCTTCCACCTTTTTTTAAATAATATAAAGTATCTATCATAATATAGATGGTGGAATTAAATTTATCTGCTTCAAGAATATCCTTGATTTCAGAACCTGTTTTACCAGCTTGTACTAATTCTAAGGCATCAATAACGGATTGACGCTGAGTAACGGAAATTCGCTGATTATTTACAACATGCACTTTCCCTTCATAATCCTGTGCCAGCATGATGGCAGTCTGGCATGAACCACTTAGACCGCTTGACATAGGAATATGAACGATTTCATCATTATCTTTTAATAAGGCATCCCATAAGTTGATCAGAGATTCCGGTGAAGGCTGTGAGGTGGAGATATCTGCATTTGCTGCAAGCTTCTGATAGAATTCCGTCCTACTTAAGGATATTTCCTCATAAAATGTTTCACCATCGATCATAAAAGGCATTGGTATGACACTAACACCTAATTCTTTCGCCTGCGCTTGTGTAATGCCGCTGTTACTGTCTGTAACTATCGCTATTTTAGACATATAGTTAACCCCCTATTGTATCTCTTAACTCTTGTGTAGTTATCCCAAATAATTCAAAGCTACACTATATTATTCTAATGTTAGATGTTAATAAAGTCAACACTACGTGCAATATTCTCTTCATAGTGTTGCCAAATTTCCTGATATTGAGGCGAGGGAATCTTGGCAGATTCAATATAATCAGCATAAACTTCTGATGCACAACGCTGGGCTTCCTGAAGTATGGTTGCATCCTGATAAATATCACCCAGTTGAAATTGAAATTGTCCACTTTGACGTATACCGAATAAATCTCCAGGGCCTCGAAGCCTCATATCTTCGGAAGAGATGAAGAAGCCATCGTTAGACTTGTTGAGAACCTGAAGACGTTCCATAGTATTCTTATGTTCAGATGTACTGATAAAAATACAGTATGATTGATACTGCCCTCTACCGACTCGCCCTCTGAGCTGATGGAGCTGTGCAAGACCGAAACGTTCGGCATTTTCCACCATCATGACAGTGGAATTTGGTACATTGATACCTACTTCGATCACGGTAGTGGATACCAATATGTCAATGTTGTGTGATGCAAACTCTTCCATAATATGATTTTTTTCTTTGGGCTTCATTTGCCCATGTAAATATGCAATACGAATACCGGATGGAAGAGCCGTACGTAATTTATCTGTGTAATCTATTACATTTTCCAGATTGGATTGTTCACTGCTCTCATCTCCTGCTTCTACCATAGGACATATTACGTATGCCTGCCTGCCGTTTTGGACTTCTTTGGTAATAAACTGATATGCTTTCTGACGATAATCTGTACCAACAACACAGTTTTTGATCGGTAATCTGTCGGCCGGAAGCTCATCCATGACAGAAATATCCAGATCCCCATACAGAATCAATGCTAACGTTCTGGGAATGGGAGTTGCGCTCATGACCAGAATATGGGGGGACAACCCTTTTAAAGCCAGAGTTTCACGTTGTTTTACCCCGAATCGGTGCTGCTCATCTGTGATGACCAGTTTTAAATCATAAAAGTCTACATTATCCTGAATCAATGCCTGCGTGCCTATAATAACATTGCAAGTACCACTACTGATCTGTTCTTTTGCAATGCGCTTCTCTTTGGCGGTCAGTGAACCGGTTAAAAGAACAGGGGTAAAAGGCAATTCGTATTGCTGAGCCATTTGGCAGATAGATTGGTAGTGCTGCTTGGCAAGAACTTCTGTAGGAGCCATGAATGCTGCCTGTTTATGATTCATAACGCACATGAACATAGCCAGAATTGCAACAATTGTCTTACCAGAGCCAACATCTCCCTGAACCAGACGATTCATTAAATGAACAGAACACATATCCTCTTCTATTTCCGCCCACACTTTTAACTGGGCATTTGTCAATTGATATGGGAGTTTGTGTATCAGTTCGTTACAGGCATCAATTTTCATCATGGGACAGTCATTCACAGCTCTTTCTGTCATATCCTTAAGAGACATCACAGATAAGATAAAAAAGAAAAATTCGTCAAAAACCAATCTCTTGCGTGCTGCCACCAGAGAATTTCGGTCTGAAGGAAAATGAATGTCATGCATGGACTTTGAATACTCTTCTAACTTGTATTTGGCACGTAATTTGGCAGGAAAGTAATCCGGCAATGATACATGTTCCAATGCACTGCGTACTGACTTGGATATATTCTGGATCGTAAGCCCCTTTGTCGTAGAATAAACAGGCGTTAATGTATGCAGATGGCTGATAAATTCATCTTTACTAATGATTTTTGGGTGCTCCATGGTCAATATATTACGGCGCATGACGACTTGCCCGCGCAAAATGTACTGTTTGCCTGCCTGAAGAGCATTTTTGATGTAAGGAACATTAAAATAAGTCAGGTCACACTGACCGGAATTGTCCTTTACATGCACAGTTGTAATTGACATATTGCGCTTTACGTGAACGGTCTGTGGAGTTTGGATAACCGTGGCATGGATTGCCTGTATCTGATTAACTTTTAACTCATTGATCGGTGTTATATCCTGCCATTCTTCATATTCTCTGGGATAATGTGTGAGCAGGTCATATACGGAAAAAATATTTAATTTGTGGTAAAAGGCGGCTGTTTTGTCACCAATTCCATGAATAGTCGTAATAGGTTCTGTTAAATTCATGCAAGTTACCCATAAGGATAAAAAGGAACGGATTATCCGTTCCCTTATCTCTTAAATAATTATTCTTATAATAAAATATTATTCTGCTGAAACAACATATGAATAAATAGGCTGACCACCAAACTGTAATTCGACATCACAGGAAGAAAATTCATTCTGAATGCGTGTAACAAGTTCTTCGGCCTGTTCTTCAGAAATGTCAGCACCATAATAAATACTGATCAATTCATAATCGTCCTTCATCATTTCTGATACCATTTCAAAAGCTACATTCTGCAGATCAGTGCCTACAGATAAGATACCCTTATCGCCGATACCCATAAAATCACCCTGATGGATTTCTTTATTATCGATCATAGTATCACGAACTGCATAGGTAACCTGACCGGTTGCAACATTTTGGGCTTCCTGAGTCATAACCGCTTCATTTTCTTCAATAGAAATATCAGGAACATAGTTGATGATAGCTGTGATTCCCTGTGGAACAGTCTTGGTGGGAATTACAATAATATTTTTATCTTCTGTTAATTCTTTTGCCTGATTGGCAGCAAGGATAATATTCTTATTATTAGGGAAGATAAAGATATTATCTGCATTGATCTGATCGATCGCATTCAGCATGTCTTCTGTGCTTGGATTCATTGTCTGACCACCCTCGATAATATAATCTACACCGAGAGACTGGAATATCTCGTTCATTCCTTCGCCAATAGAAACTGCAATAAATCCTGTGTCCTTATGTTCTGCGGGAGCTGCAGCAACAGTGGGCTGTTCATTAACAGGTTCCTTACTGATAGTAGGCTGCTGCATTTCTTTTTCCATCATATCTGAAACTTTCTCATCTCTTTCAAGACGCATATTTTCGATGATAATAGTTGTCAGAGAGCCATAAAGAAGTGCTTTCTGCATAGCAAGACCCGGATCATTTGTATGAACATGTACTTTAACGATCTCATCATCGGCAACAACTACGATAGAATCACCGATAGATTCCAGATATTCCTTAAAATCCATTTCCTGTTTAATGTTAAAAGGTTTGCTTAACATGATCAGGAATTGTGTGCAGTAGCAGAATTTAATTTCTGCCTGAGCCTGCGCTTCAATATTGGGGGTCATAGTTCCCTTGGAAGCTGACTTTGCAGGAGCAGCTTCTATAGTCAGGTCAAGTTCCTTACCTAAGAAAGCATCATATGCACCCTTTAATACCTCTACAAGTCCCTGTCCGCCTGAATCAACAACGCCTGCCTGCTTTAAAACAGGTAACATCTCAGGAGTTTGAGACAGTACTACTTCTGCTTCTTTGATAACTTCACTGATAAAAATCTCTAAATCCTTCTCGCCGGCAACAGCAAGATCATTCGCTCTTTTAGCTGCTCCTTTGGCTACTGTCAGAATAGTACCTTCCTTAGGCTTCATAACAGCTTTATATGCAGTTTCAACGGCCTTCTCACATGCAGAAGCCAGGATTGCAACATTGATTTCATCATATTCGCTGATGACTTTGCTAAAACCTCTGAAAAGCTGAGAAAGGATAACACCTGAATTACCTCTTGCGCCTCTTAGGGAACCTGAAGAAATTGCTTTTGCCAGAGATGCCATACTGGGATCACTGATTGCAGCTACTTCTTTGGCTGCTGACATAATTGTCATGGACATATTAGTACCAGTGTCACCGTCTGGAACAGGAAAAACGTTTAATTCGTTGATCCATTCTTTTTTATGCTCCAAATTCTTTGCTCCGGCAAGAAACATCTTTGAAAGCATTTGTGCGTCGATAATATTTAAACCCACTTTCAAAATCCTCCTTAATCTATTACTCGAACGCCTTCAACAAAGATGTTGATTTTTTCGATTTCGAGACCAGTAAAATTTTCTACTTTATATTTTACATTGCTGATCAAATTGTCAGATACAGCAATGATACTGACACCATATGCAACAATTACGTGAAAATCAAGGATTAATTTATTATTGACGATATTAACCTGTATTCCATGAGTGATAGTCTCTTTTTTAAGTAATTTCACCAGGCCATCTTTCACATTGACGGATGCCATGCCTACAATACCAAAGCACTCAACTGCAACACTGCCTGCATACTGTGCGATAACTTCCGGATCAATAACGATATTTCCCAAATGGGTATTCATTGAACCTTTCATAGAAATCCTCCTTATTATAATTATTCGTTACTATTATAACCGCAATTGGATAAAAAAGAAACCTATATTTCTATATAATTCATATATTTTTTACTCTTTTTCAAAAATATAGCTTGCAAAATGAATGCTTTTTTGGTAAGATACTAATGTTGTGAGTCGAATGACTTAGTTTAGTCAAGGAGGTGCTAACTATGGCAAAATGCGATATTTGTGGCAAGGGCGTTCATTTCGGAAACAACGTAAGCCATTCTCATAGAAGATCCAACGCAATTTGGAATTCAAATGTTAAAAGAGTAAAATGCAAAGTAAACGGAGCTACTAAGAGAATGCATGTTTGCACAAGCTGCTTAAGATCCGGAAGCGTTGAAAGAGCATAATTTATTTTAGAAAATGAGCAGGTTCGCCTGCTTATTTTTAATTTATGGTTTTACATATACAAAAATAAAAAGGCAATACTATGCCTCGTAGTATTGCCTTTTTATTTTTTCGTATTCTTTTTGAATTAAGAGCAGTGTCCTGGCATCTCCGCATTTGTTATCGGGATGAAAAATTTTCAAAAGTTCTTTGTATCGTTTACGCAGAGCAAGCTCACTATCCACTCCCTGAAAAAATACGCAGCCTGTATAGGAACTGTTGTCAAAGGAATCAGTGTCGTAAGAATTTCTTCTTGCATTGAAACGTTGTCTGGCATATCTGCCTTTTTCATATTCAAAATTCAGGCGTTCACATTCTAAAGTCTTTTTATCCAACGCAAGCTGTCTGAAAGCATCCTCAATAATCTTCTGCTTTTGGGACATAAATTTTTCGTTGTCATTGAAACGCTTATTCTCAGCCTTAATTTTCATGTTCAGTGCATTTCTGTCTCGTTCTAATGTCCTTTTCTCTTCTTGCAATTTAAGACTTAATTCATTTAACTCGTCTTTTTTTGCCTGAATTTTGACGCGCTCCTGAAACATCCATAACTTGAGGCTTCTTACTTCATCAGATGTTTCAGCCTTCATGAGCTTATCATCAAAATCCACCATAATATACTCCCTTATTTATGATCCACTGCCAAACCCTTATTAATGACAGTGAAATAAACAGTAACCGATAGTAATCAAAAATGTGATGCAGAGTATGGCAATCCATACTTCACCAATGATCAGCATAAATACCATGCCCACGGCAATCCAGAAACAGGTATAGCCTATCAGCTTTTTCATGTTAACACCGCCTATGGACATTAGTTATTACTATTATATGCTGTTATTGTTCATCCTTGTCTGGAAATGCAGTTTTAATCGCATCTTCATCACTTGGCATGTCTTCCTTGGAAGCAGTAAAACGATCGACCAGATCAGGGATCATATCCAGAACCTTAGTTACGGTATCCTGATTTTTGATATTTACCAATTTGATCTGCCCATTTTTAATGACCAGAACAGCACTGGGGGTCATTTTGCCTGACATACCGCCACCACCGCTGTTTTTGTTGTCTTTGGTTGATGCACCGGCGCCAACACCGAAAGTGACATCTACCAAAGGAATAATTGTAGTATCTCCTATTTGTGTCGGTTCTCCTACTACAGTTTTGGAAGATAAGAAACCTTCCATTCCTTTCATCATGGAACCTACAATTCCATTAAAACTGTTATCTGCCATGTATTAACCTTCCTCTCGTAACAGACATTTTCTCAACTGTTTTATATTTTTATCAAATAAAATAATATAAGCTGTCCATAAATAAACAAAAACATGAATTCTTCCTTTAAATGAGAATTCTGTTTCAAAAATATTGTGGTCAAATTCAGGTTCCAGTTCGATGTGTCCCTCGTGCAGAGGATACAGCATACCCCATATTCCTAAAATATCTCCCATTGCTGCAGGATCTTCCATACCAATATGCAAATATATACGCCATTGTCTCGGTTTTAAATTTTTTACAATACGTACGATCTGTTTATTGGCAGCAGTAAAAGCTGCTTTTGTAATATCCTGTGACAGCAGGTCACAATAATAGACAATGTTACTCTTTATGTTTACTATTGTATCATAGAATTTTCTAAATGTGTACTTAATATTCTGCAAAAAATGTATGAATTTATGAAATAATATGCGAATTTTCTGCAAAATAGTAAGTTTATCATGGGCAACTGGATCATCCGGTATAAAATTATCCTTATGTACACTCTTTTTGGGTGAGGTACTTGAGACATTTTCCTCTGAAGTGACAGATGCTGCATGTATTTGTGAGGCTTCTCCGGAAACTTCATGCTGCTCATTGGATTTCTTTTTTTGCTTTTTCACGCGCTTGGAAGCTCTTGCCGGTCTGGTATTATCATAGACAGTTATACCTGATATTTTAAATATAATGTGCAATGTTTCTAAACTGCTTTGACTGACTCGCAGCGAGAACAGATGCAACAGCCAGGTAACTTTGGCATTGATCAGATAATTATCTTTATAGTTACCTTCTGCCTTGTATCGTATCGGAACAAATAAAATGATACATAGTATAAGAACAATAAGAGCTAATAAAATCAATAGAATGATTCCGATTATCTTTAATATATTTAGAATGATTCCAAGCATATAATCCCCTTTTATTAATTACTACTGCCCTTGTATATTAAGGGTAATACATATTTTGCGGATATCATAAGTACCTGTCATTTGAAAGGTATCCTCTAACATTATTTGTACCAGTTCGACTGCTTCAGTATAGTTGCCTGCAATACCGATAATATAAGGCGGATAATTGTGATAATAAGATTGTTTCAGTAATCCGTTATGATAAATTTCCAACATATCCTGAGGATTGGCTGCAAGAGCTATGCAGTATACATTGGGTATGATTTTCCCTGTTTTAAGCTTCCATACGATCTGTCTCTTTTTTTTCGTGACAGAAGAGCCCACATATAAACGTTTGTAAAAATGCATGCGTATCAGCTCCCCTTTACTTAGTATGTACAAAGTTATGTAAAACTTATCATTATCTTACCATATTTTATTATAAAAGAAAAGAAGGTCTTTATGACCTTCTTCAGGGCTTGATCCATTGTTTATTTTTGCGAAGTTCTGTATAGGTCTGATATGCCTGTTCCAGTATCTGTTTTTCATTGGAAAATTTCAGAAGATGATATGCCTCATGGTATTTGTAATAACCGGAATCCACAAAGAATTCCTCTTTCTGAGGTTTGCTGTAATAATTATCAGCCATCATAAGATACCAATGTACTTCTTTGGTAACAGTGTCCTGAGGTACAGAAAAAGAATATTCACTTTTTCCGATATATCGTATTGCAGTTGCTTTGACTCCGGATTCTTCAAATACTTCCCGAAGCGCTGTTTCAACGTGTTTCTCTCCTGCTTCTACTGTGCCCTTTGGCAAGACCCAGCCTTCATATCTGTTCTTGAAATTTTTGTATAGTAATAATATTTTACCTCTGAAAATTACTACGCCTCCACAGCTTGTAGCTTCAATCATGGCGTTTCCTCCCATATGGTGCGTGTTCAAAAAGCCATTGATCAGGGCTATTTTTCAATACTTTCTATAATACTGATAATTTGATTTGTTTCAAATGGCTTGGTGACAAATTCTGCCGCACCTAATTTAATTGCGTCTACCATTTTATTTTTCTGACCGGCGGCAGTAACCATAATGACCTTGGCATCTGCATCGTATTCTTTGAGTTTTACCAAAGTCTGTATTCCATCCATCACAGGCATCGTGATATCAAGGGTTACGAAATCAGGATGCAGCTCCTGATATTTCTCAAAGCCTTCCTCTCCATCCTGAGCTTCGGCAAGAACCTCATAACCATTATTTTCAAGGATCGTCCTAAGAACTGATCTTGAAGTTTTGGAGTCATCAATAATAATAACTGTATGCATAAACTGTTCTCCTTTTGATGTATAGATAAATTATTACTGTTGCAATTCAAAAACTGCACGGAAGCTAAAACGGTTAGCGTGAATAGGTATTACGTATATCTTACCATTATTCAGATAGGGACCTTCCATTCCGTAATCTGGTGCATCCATATCGACATTAATACCTTCATAGCTTAAATTGGTTGCGAATAATCCACTTACACAATTAATGAATTCTCCTACATTATCCAGAGCATCCATATTGACTTCCGGATAGGACTGTCCTGCGAAATGATTAGCAATTGTAAGCAAATTGTTCATTGGCGCTGAAAGATAGAATTTCACCTTCATATCTCCCGTTAATGTCTGTGCTGCATAGCGGTCTATCTGGATAGAATGAGCCATATAGGCCTTATCAATGTATACATTTTTATCAATCAGTCTTTTGATCGCCTGTAATAATGTAACAGTCAATTCGTGCATGCGAGGGTTCTGAAAAGGAACAAAGATTTTGATGATTTGTTCCATATCATCAATACATAATACGTGAAGCTGCTCATCCGTGAACTGACTATACATTTGAAAGTCAGCAATGACAGTCATGAGCTCATCCTTGCTTAAAATCTGCCTGTCCATTAAAAGCTGCATAAAGCACATTACCGGAAGTGATTGAAAAGCAAGAATCTGTTCAGACTGACTATCTGTGATCATCTGCGTACGTAATGCTGTTTCCATAAAACTTTCTTCGCCTGTATGATTTTCCATGACTGACTGAATCTGGGCAGGTGTCAGCATTTTATTCAATGCAATTACTGTCTCGGGGCTGGCAGTATATGTTCTGGCATCATTAAGCAAGGTGTCCAACTGTGATTGATCCAGACGACCTCTGTTTACTAAATAATTTCCAAATAAGCGATTAAGCATATTTGCGGCTCCCTCCTATTTGTGTTTATATATCTAATAATAATATACACCTTTTTGATATAAATTACAAAGATTATTCGCTAATTGCTTCTAAAATGCTACAAATTCAGTTTTATAAATCAATCATTATAGTATTGGTCGAATATTCTTTTAGCAACAGGAACGGCATATTCTCCACCGGAACCGGCTCCTTCCATAATTACGGTAATCTGGATCGGATCATCGGTACCATAGGAAAAACCTGTAAACCATGCATGTGAGTCTGACTTGGAATTATATTCGGCAGACCCTGTCTTACCGGCAACCTGATATGATTGACCACTAAGTCTGGTTCCTGT
>CAYRAW010000040.1:0-3041 GCA_964422225.1 uncultured Roseburia sp. | reverse complement strand
GGAATCACTGATCAATTGTCCGAGTGAGGTTGGACTGTAGCTTTTGATCAGATCGCCATTAGCGGATTCGATTCTATCGATCATGTATGGTTCCATCATAATCCCATCGTTAGCGATCATGGATGTGATCATTGCAAGATGAAGAGGAGTCATTTGCGTTGTCCCCTGCCCGATTACTGTCTGAATGAGATCACTGTCAGTTGAACCGGAATCTATGGACACCTTGCTGGAATTGCTTGCAAAGTTAACAGGAAGAGACTGATTGAAATACAGACTGTTCAATGTCTGTGCAAAATTCGTCTTGCTTAAAGTAAGTCCAATATTGGCAAACGAAGAATTACAGGACTTTGCAAAGGAAGTGGTAAAGTCTACTTCCCCATGTTTGGTACCGTGAAAGCAGCGAATCGTGTTTTCTCCGCTTGTAAATTTGCCATTACATGTAAAATGATAGTTTTGATACGTTGAAGGATTTTCACGTATGTATTCTAATGCTGTCAGTATTTTAAAGGTAGAACCAGGTGGATATAATCCCTGGGTAGCTCTGTTTACCAGTACAGAACTGTTGCTGTCTGTTACAATATCACTCCAAATCTCGGAAATTGTATTAGGATCAAAATCGGGTTTGGATACCAATGCCAGTATCCGACCGGTATTTGGCTGTGTTACGATAATGGCTCCGTCATACATGCCAAGTGCATCATAAGCTTCCTGCTGAAGACTGGGATCAAATGTTGTGTATACAGAATTGCCAATATGTTTTTGGTCAGCCAGATCATCCTGGATTTTGGTATTCAGGGATACATTGGATGATACCAGATAGATTCCGGCAGACTGCTCTACTCCCATTCGCCCATTGCTGGCATATCCGATTGCATGGGCAAAAACTTTGCCATATGGATAAATTCGTTCTTCGGTTTTATTGTCGGTTGTAGCAAGAACTGTTCCGTCTGCTGCTAAAATATCACCACGCAAGGTCTTGGTCGCAAGTAATTCCTGACGTTTGGTATTGTATGTGTTGTTTACGATTTCCGGACTGTCGATATATGCAAAATGCACAAGATATACAGAGATAGCAACAAATAAGGCAGAAAAGACGCCTGCGACTACATTCATTTGTATCCGGGGGGGTATTGGCAATTCGAATTCTGTCAGTACTGCATTCTGGTGGATGTAAAAGCCCTGTAACAATGCGAGCATAAGCATGGTTGTCAATACGGAACTTCCCCCATAGCTGATCAATGGAAGCGTTACACCTGTCAGAGGAATAAATTTAGTATTACCACCAATTGTGAGGAAAATCTGGAAAATATAAATAATACCTAATCCATAGGAAGCATATTTCAGAAATGATTCTTCACATTCATGTGCGATGTGTACGATTTCAAGAAATAGATTCGTACATATGGCAACTAAAAGTATTCCATAGAGCAAACCATATTCTTCGCAGACAGCTGAGAATATGAAATCCTGCTCAACATATGGTATGGATTGGGGACTCCCGGCATCAATGCCCATGCCGAACCAGCTGCCTGTGCCGATCGCAAACAGTGACTGGGCAATCTGATACCCGGTTGCGTTGATATCATTCCATGGATCCAGCCATGCGGTAATACGAACTCTTACATGTGAAAATAAATGATATGAAACTACAGATGCACATGCTGCGGATGCAATGCCGCCTAATATGACGTACAGTTTACGGGTGGCGATATAAAGTAATATTACATAAGTTATAAAATAGATCAATGCACTTCCCAGATCCTTGGAAGCTACCAGGATCAATACATGCGCTGCAGCAAGAACGGTTGACATAAATACTGCAAATCTTGATCTGAACTCAGCCAGAACTCCTGCCAGGAACAATACATATAGTATCTTCACAAATTCTGAAGGCTGAAAAGAAATCCCCATGATCGAAAATGACAGTTTGGAGCCATTTATAATGCTTCCCGTAACCAATACGGCACCTAAGGTCACAATACCGATGATTCCATAGATCCATTTTCCTTTTTCTATCAGACTCATATGTTTCATAAAAGCAGGAACAATAAGTGCAATGATCATGGATACTGCAACAATAGCAAATTGTCTCACTGATTTATTAAAAGATAATCTGGTTAAAATTACAAAGCTGATAGACAAAAGAACACCAATATGATTGAGTAATAATCTGTTAGACCGCGGATAAATAGCTCTCATCAGAACCAAAAAGGAAAAAATAGCGATCATTTGAAAAACAGGATAGAACAAATAAGTCATATCATGCCTTGTCGATAATAATACAAGACTTCCGGTTAAATGATTGATAAATATGAATACATCCTGTAGCACCAGTAAAAAAGAGGAACGTTCACCATCTTCTTTCGGCAGCAGGATAAAGCTGATAACTGTGTACAGCAAAAGATTAATTACCAGTATATAATTTGATAATTCAATAACGGCTTTTACCATAATTCTACTCTACTCCACGTTTGTAATGTCCATTAGTATAGTCTGCGTATGGGAAAGGTATAGAATCATTTCCTCTCCATAGATTACTGTAGTAATTTAAAATTGCAGCAGTTTCCCTGCCCCCTTCTAATGTAAAATCCAGACGGTATACTCCGTATTGTTCGGATTGGAGCTTACTAATCCGGGAATGAAGTGATAAAGGCACAGTATTATAGAGCGTATTGTAACAATGTCTGCAATTTTGAACGACAGGAAAATGATTCCGGTATCTGTCAGTCAGTACATAAGGTGTTGTGGCATCATGTGTACATGTTTCCAGTGTCTTGCGTACACAATTTGCTGAGAACATAAGAGGAAGTCTGCCATAAATACACATTTCAAATGTAGATTTATTGTCTGACCCGGTCAATTGACTAAGTTCCTTACGATTCAACTCTATCGGTAATGTGTGACGTATAAAATAACGATCTAATAATTGAATCGTTTGTTTATTCCAGAAATAAACAGTATAGTCCGAAATATATTGACCATTATAGTCGATATCAAGAAGCCATTGAAGTTCTTCCATATTACGGATAAGAACACCACAA
>CAYRAW010000039.1:0-16264 GCA_964422225.1 uncultured Roseburia sp. | reverse complement strand
TTTTGATCGTTCATCACAATCCATTGGCTGATCCCCATGAAGAAAATATTAAGAAGACCATTGCCTGTGCAGTGATTGTAGCGGCGATGCTTGTATTCTATCGTTTCTATGACAGGCTGGTATCATTGCCGACAGAATTATGGCAGTCAAGAAAACTGATCTGGAAGCTGGCAAAGAATGACTTTAAGACCAGATATGCGGGATCTTATTTTGGACGTATCTGGGCTTTTGTTCAGCCGGTAGTCACGGTTCTTCTGTACTGGTTTGTATTTGATTATATCATGTCCAGTAAAATTGAATTGATGGCAGGCACTTTAAAGGTTCCTTATGTGATCTGGCTGACAGCAGGTCTGGTTCCATGGTTTTATTTTACGGAAGCGATAAATAATGGTACGACGGCATTACTGGAATATGCATATCTGGTAAAGAAGGTCGTATTTAAGATCAGTATCATACCGATCATCAAGATTATAGGTGCTACTTTTACGCACTGTTTTTTTGTTTGTTTTATGCTGGCACTGTATTTCTTTATGGGATATAGTCCGAGCATTTATCTGATCCAGATCATTTATTACAGTTTTAGTCTGTTCATGTTCGTATTGGCTGTCAGCTATTCTACCTGTGCCATCGTTATCTTTTTCAGGGATCTGACACAGCTTATTAATATTGCACTGCAGGTAGGTATGTGGGCAACGCCGATCCTGTGGCAGATTGAGTCTGTACCACCCGTTGTACAGCAGATATTAAAGATCAATCCGCTCTTCTATATTGTGAATGGATACAGAAGCGCGATGTTTGAACATCAGTGGTTCTGGGAGGATTTCTATTCTACGATGTATTTCTGGATCGTAACGGCGGTATTCTTTGGTATCGGCGCGTTGATCTTCAGACGACTGAAGGTACATTTCGCAGATGTTCTTTGATCGTAGGGAAACATTTGCTGCTGTATAGAGTGAACAGTAACAGATATTTGGAAAGGTATGAAAATAAATGGAACAGAAACAGGAAGAAATTGCAATTGCAGTTGATCATATCAGTAAGGTATATAAGCTCTACGACAAGCCAATGGATCGTATGGTAGAGGCACTTGGATTGACGAAAAAGAAAAAGTATCGTGAGCATTTTGCACTTTCTGATGTATCCTTTCAGGTAAAAAAGGGAGAATGTGTAGGTATTATCGGAACGAATGGTTCCGGTAAATCTACGATTCTCAAGATCATCACAGGCGTATTGAACCCTACAGGGGGGGATCTTACCGTAAATGGCAGGATTCAGGCACTTCTGGAATTAGGTGCAGGATTTAATCAGGAATATACAGGAATTGAAAATATCTATCTCAATGGTACGATGAATGGTTTTAGTGAACAGGAGATCAAAAGCAGAATGCAGGATATTCTGGATTTTGCAGATATCGGAGATTATGTAAACCAGCCGGTAAAGACCTATTCAAGTGGTATGTTCGTGCGTCTGGCTTTTTCAGTGGCAATTAATATAGACCCGGAGATATTGATCGTAGATGAGGCATTGTCTGTTGGTGATGTGTTCTTTCAGGCAAAATGCTACCATAAGTTTGAAGAATTTAAGAAAATGGGTAAAACGATCATTTTCGTAAGCCATGATCTGAGTAGTGTGTCCAAGTACTGTGACAGAGTCGTGCTTCTGAATCAGGGTATCAAATTGGGAGAAGGCTCACCCAAGGAGATGATCGATGATTATAAGAGAGTGCTGGTAGGTCAGTATGAACTGCCGGAATCCAAATCGGAGAGCAGTCTCCTGAATGATGAGCAGATTCAGGTTGCTGTTCAGAAAAAGGCTGCAAAGGACTCAAGCTCCAAGTTACTGGAATATGGGACAAAAGAAGCTGTGATCGAAGAGTTTTATATGACGGATGATCAGGGCACGCAATCCAATGCCATTATAAAAGGTTCTGAGTTCACAATTCATATGAAAGTACGGTTTATGGCAGATCTGCCGGCGCCGATTTTTGCCTTTTCCATCAAGACAGCCAAAGGAACAGAGATCACAGGAACGAATACCATGTTTGAAAAAGCATTCCTGGAGCCTGTTAAGTCCGGAATGGTAAAGGATGTAACATTTACGCAGAAAATGTCGCTGCAGGGTGGAGAATATCTGCTTTCCTTTGGGGTGACCGGCTATGACGGTAATGATTTCCAGGTATATCACAGACTTTATGATGCACTGGATCTGACAGTCATTTCAGATAAGAATACAGTAGGGTTCTATGATATGGATTCTAAAGTTGTTGTGAAGGATGCAAAACAGGAAGGTAAGATCCTGGAGTATAAGAAAGCATAAGGAGTAATTCCATGACAGAGAAAATAGGAAATGTTGTATTGGATATGACGTACTATCCGGGCGAAGATCATTATTCGGACGGAGACATAGAAGATGAGCTGTTACAGGTTGCCATGGAGCACAAGGAAGAGGAATTCCCCAGGATCATCGAAGAGAGAAAGAGCTGGCCGTTTTTTTACCATCTTTCTCCTTTTCGTACCAATATCATAGACTGGCTGCCTTTTAAGAAGACAGATAAGGTATTGGAGATCGGTTCAGGCTGTGGAGCGATAACAGGGGCACTTGCCAGACGTGTAGGCAGTGTGACCTGTATTGATCTGTCCAGAAAAAGAAGTCTGGTGAATGCATTCCGCAATCAGGATTATGATAATATCACCATCATGCTTGGCAATTTCAAGGATATCGAACCCAACCTGCCATGTGATTATGATTATGTACTTCTGATCGGTGTATTTGAATATGGACGCGCTTATATTGGTGGCCAAACACCTTATGAGGATTTCATGAGTATCTGTAATCGTCACAGAAAACCGGATGGCAGAATGGTCATTGCGATCGAGAATAAATTCGGACTTAAATACTGGGCCGGCTGTAGAGAAGATCATTTGGGAACGTATTTTACAGGAATCGAAGGATATCATACGGGCGGCGTGGCAAAGACTTTCACCCGCAGAGGACTGGAAGAAATTCTGCATAAGACCGGGATAAGTGATTACAGTTTCTATTATCCTTATCCGGATTATAAATTTCCAACGACGATCTATTCAGATGAATATTTGCCTAAGACAGGTGAATTATGTAATAATCTGCGCAACTTTGACAGGGACAGAGTGCTGCTTTTTGATGAAAAACAGGTATTTGACCAGATTATTGAAGAGGGAGAGTTTCCACTGTTCTCCAATTCGTATCTGCTGCTGGTAGGTAAAAAAACACAGACGGTGTATGCAAAATTCTCAAATGACAGAGCCAAAGCATGGGCGATCAGGACACTGATCCACAAAGGTGCAGCAGGGAATATGATCGTAGAGAAACAGCCAAATGATAAAGAGGCGAATGGACATATTATCCATACGTACCATGCATATGAACAGTTGGCTAAGAGATATGAAGGAACCAAGATAGAGATGAATATCTGCAAGCGTACACCTCAAAGCATTGCATTTCCATTCTGTCAGGGCAGGACACTGGAAGCATTGCTGGATGAGAGACTGGGCGAACAGGATATAGAGGGGTTCCGTAAGCTGATAGAGGAATATATGTATTGGCTTTCCTATCATGAGGATAGCAATGTCAGCAATATTGATTTTATTTTTCCAAATATTCTGGTGGATGGGGATACATGGCATGTCATAGATTATGAATGGACTTTTGAGAGACATGTTCCAGCAAGAGATATTGCATTCCGTGCCTTTTATAATTATCTGCTGGGCGGTGAGGGCAGAAAAGCCTGTGAAACACTGCTGATGCAGGATATCCTGCATTTGACACAGGAGGAAAAAGAGCAGGCGATCAAAGATGAACAGGATTTCCAACGTTATGTGACAGGAGACAGGGCATCCGTAAGTGCCATGCGTGAACTGATCGGTTTTAAGGCATATGAATTATCAGGAATGGAAGCATATTGTGTGTATGCGTCCACCAAGTTCGTATCACAGGTATTCTTTGATTATGGACAGGGATTCAGTCAGGAAAATTCTGTGTTGATCCATGATTGCTTTGTATGCGAGAAAGATGTTCATTTTGAAATCGATGTACCACAGGGAGTGAAACAAATAAGAATCGATCCCTGTTCTTATATATGTGCTGTCACGATACGGGATATCCGTATTGCAGACCGCCATTATACAAAGGCAGATATTGCTGTAAATGGTATCTGGGCAAATGATAATTGTGCGATCTTTAACACAGAAGATCCTAACCTTGTATTTAGCTGTGATGGATCAGGCAGACTGATCGCAGACATGGAAGTTGTAGAATTCCCCGCAAGCCTGGCAGCTACACTGACAGAACAGGCAGCACAGGAACCGAAACATAAGCGATTCCTGCGCTGAGTACAGGAACACAGATAATTGCGAAACGAATTACTGAAAACATAGGATTGTACCGATTTAACAAATGCATAAACAGGCACTTGAAAAACGCCGGTACTTGGTGCGCATAGCTGTAAAGCGTATGCACACCTATGTATCCGTTGCGTTTTTCACGTAACGAGAGTGGGCCTGTGTTGCATTGTTAAATCGGCACAATTCGTGCCATTCTTTATTCAGGTTTCGCAATTACCTGATATCAGGAAGACAGAAAGGAGAGCCTGACATGCTCAACAAAATAAAAAAGGCGATACAGGACAAATTATATCAAGACTGCATAGAAGAATATCGCAATGCACTGCATTGTCAGACTGATCCTTATCTGATGTGGATACGGGAAACTGAGCACTTTGACAATAAGGAAGAGGAGTCCTATCCTTCCTTATCTGTGATCTGCATGGAACAGTGTGGTGAAGATTTTGATCTTGCTGCATTAAAAAAAGACATCATTCTGTTCATATCAGGAAACGGGAAAATTGCTCTGCATACTTTCCGGGAAGTGATGGAATATTTTGACACGCATCAGGATGTTGATCTGGTGTATGGGGATGAGGATATCTGGTTTGTGCCACAAGACGGGGATGATGACCCGGATAATGAACTGAAACATAGAATGTTTCCCTGGGCGAAGCCCATGTGGTCACCGGATACTCTGTTTTCCTATCTGTATTTTGGCAATGTGTTTGCTGTCAGACGTTCAGCTCTTGAGAATCTCAAATGGCTTGGAATGGATGATTACAGACTGAATTTGTATGATCTGGCACTCAAGGTAACAGAACAGGGTAAAAGGGCAGGCCATATTGAGAAAATACTTTTCCATAAATACTGGAAGTCAAATGACAAGGAGGCTGCTTCAGAACAGGTCATGCATGATATGGATCTGATCGGAGTCGGCAGGCAATATGATTTTATCCGTGAAATGGCAATGGAGAGACGCGGTCTGAAAGGAAAAATGGAAGTGGATGAATCCACTGGTATTTCCTATCCTGTGTATGAGGTGGAGAATTCTCCACTGGTCAGTATTATTATCCCCTCCAAGGACAATGTGGAGATACTCAAACAGTGTATCCGTTCTGTATATCAGTATACCACTTATCCAAATTATGAGATTATTGTAGTAGATAATGGAAGTACTGCACAGGCACGTATGATGCTGCAGAGTTTCCAGGAAGAATGTGCTTTTACATATTTGTATGAGCCTATGGATTTCAATTTCTCCAGAATGTGCAATCTGGGAGCACAGAAGGCAAAGGGAGAATATCTGCTGCTGTTAAATGATGATATGGAAGTTCTTTCAAGTTGCGCGGACTGGATGACGAGAATGGTCGGTCAGGCATCGCTCCGTCATGTAGGAGCAGTAGGTGCCAAACTGTTGTATCCGGATTCTACCCTGATCCAGCATGTGGGAGTGACGAATACCATATCCGGTCCCGGCCATAAATTAAAGGCATTGGATGATACGCAGGCTTATTATTACGGCAGAAATAAGCTGATCTATGATATGATCGGTGTAACGGCAGCGTGCCTGATGATGAGAACACGAGTGTACAAGGCGCTTGGTGGGCTCTATGAGGGATTGAAAGTTGCTTATAATGATGTGGATCTGTGTTTCCGTATCTGTGAGAAAGGGCTGTATAATGTACAGCGTAATGACGTAGTACTCTATCATCATGAATCGCTCAGCCGTGGGGATGATATGCAGGATGAAGGTAAGTTTAAGCGTCTGATGGAAGAAAAGGATAACCTGTATAAAAGACATCCCAGATTGTATGCACAGGATCCGTTTAATGGAACGATTCGAAATACGGGAGCACCTGAATACGAGATCCGCTGGCTGGAAGGATATGAATTTGCTGACCTTACAGGCTATCATGATGAGGTAAAGGAAAGTTCTGCGCTTCCTAATATGAAGCATGTGAATCAGGCAATTATGATCGTTGTTGAGGACTGTGGCAAGGAGAAATTCCAGAGAGCAGGCAGCAAGGGAAAGGCATATTATCTGATCAAGGGCTGGGCGTATATCCCGGGTGCAGATAACGCAAGGTACAAACTGAAACTGTTATTGCAGAATGAACATGGTAAGGTATGGGAAATCCCTATTGTAAAGAAATATCGTAAGGATGTAGCTGCAATTCTGCCGGATGAAGTAAATGTGGAAATGACAGGTTTCTGCTGCTGGATCTATGAAGGTTCACTTCCTGCCGGAACATATGAGTTATGGCTGACAGCCAAGGACAGTTGTTCCAGACAACGTTTGTATCGAAGCGCGCAAAAGCAGCTCATAATTGAAGAGTAGGGAACCGTTATGGAGAGAGAAGATTCTTATGAAGCGCTGTGTGAGGCACAGCGGACTCCTTATTTACAATGGCTTAAGGAGCAAAATACAACACCTGATACAGTCAATAGAGGGAAGCGAATAAAGCGGCTTCCCTTTTTATCGTGTGAAGATTCTTTCCTTAAGTGTCTGGAGCAGGGCGGTATCAGTCTGGAAACACAGGAAAAAGCAGAGGATATTTTGTGGCTTTTTTATATGACAGATGGAATTATGGATGAAAGGGCAGAAGCTGTCTTTGGAAATGTGGCAGAGGCAGATATTCTGTATGCAGATGAGGATTATCAGGACGGTATACAGGGGAATCGATGTAATCCCTGGTTTAAACCGGAGTATTCGCCGGATACGCTGAGAAGCTTCTTCTATTACGGAAGTATATTTGCCCTAAATGCCAATTTGGCATGCAGGGTCTGGAAGCAACTATGTTGGGAGACTGGCAGAGAAAATGACACTAATGTCAGTATTTATGAATTCCTTCTTTATGCATCTGGGCAGACAAAAAAAATCGTTCATATACCACAAGTGCTCTATACAAGTCAGAATCCGGATAAAATGAACCAACTGCCCGGACAGAATATACAGTGGTGTGCAGTTGACCGGACGAACTGGTGGAGACAGTTCTATGGCAAGGAGATACGAAATGTAACGCAGGTTTCGATCATAATTCCAAGTAAGGACAATGGTGAGGTGCTGCTTCGTTGTCTGAATACACTGCTGGAGAAGACAGCTTATCCCCGGTACGAGATCATAATCGTGGACAATGGCAGCAGTCTGGAGCATAAGCAGTGGATAACTTTGCAATTAGAGCAGTTACGGACAAAGTATAAGAAACAGATACAATATCTGTATGAACCACAGCCATTTAACTTTTCACGTATGTGTAATCAGGGCGCATCGGCTGCAAAGGGCAGATATATGCTTTTTCTCAATGATGATATGGAAATTATCGAGAAAGACTGGCTTGGCAGGATGCTGGAGCTTGCAGTACAGTTCCATACAGGAGCAGTGGGGGCCAGACTCCTCTATCCTAAAGCATCTGAGGATGAGAACTACAGGATACAGCATGTGGGAATTACGAATATGGGAATCGGACCGGCACATAAACTTGCAGGTATGGAGGATGTGGGAAATCTCTATCATGGTCATAATCTTGTAAATTATGATATGATAGCAGTGACCGGGGCATGTCTTTTGCTGGACAGAGAGAAATTCCTGCAGGTACAGGGTTTTGACGAAGAACTGGCAGTGGCTTATAATGATGTGGAGCTATGCTTTAAACTATATGAAAAAGGATATTTCAATATTGTATGCAACGAAGCCATGCTGCTTCATCATGAATCGTTTAGTCGTGGACAGGATGATACAGATGAGAAGAAAAAGAGACTTGCCCATGAACTGTCGCTGTTGTACAGCAGGCATCCCCATTTATGTGGAACAGATCCTTTCTATAGTCCGAATCTGGTACAGTGGAAAAAGGACGTGACATATGCATGTAATTATCTGTATCCATGTGACAAAGCAGCAGATCCTGTGCTGTGCAGGGAGAGACTGCCCAGAGTGCATCATAACCGCTGGATCCGTAAACTTACAGGAGAGAATCTGTCTATGCTGCAGATCGATCATGTAGAGCAGACACAGGAGTTCGTTGAGATAGAAGGCTGGTATGTGTTAAGAGAACATGATAATGCCGGACTAAGAAGATGGCTTATACTAAAACATGAGGAAAGAAAAGAGGTCTATCAGGTACCGCTGTATCCCAAATTGAGAGAGGATGTGGAGCCGTTGTTTGCGCAGGATGCATCTACTACGAAAACCGCACTTACAGGGATTCATACAGTGATCAGAAAACAGCAGCTGCCAGAGGGCAGCTATATGATAGGAATATTGGTACAGGATGAGACAGCAGGAGGATTAAATCATGGAAAGAGAATTCAATACGCCCAGGGACGAGGCTTCCTTCTATAAAGAAGCCTACGAACAGGAGAAGGCAAGGAGTGCTTCTCTGGCAGGCAGGCTGGCTGATGCCAAAAATGAAGCGGATAATTTGCAGTTTCAGTTGGACAGGATCAAGAATAATCCGATGTGGAAGGCGAGCAAACCGCTCAGACAGACAATGCACTGGGGACTGCGCAATTATCGCAGATTGCGTAATTTAGGTGGTCCTAAGGATATAGCCAGAAAACTCCGTCAGAAGAAAAGAGAGCAGGAGGCGAAGAAACTGCATGGAACAGCAAGTTTTCCCAGTCCTGAGGAAGCAGCCGGACAGCGTGATACGAAATTTGAACATATGGTAAAAATAAGTATCCTTGTACCGCTCTATAATACACCCATGCAGTTTTTGAATGAGATGATAGAGTCGGTTATGAACCAGACTTATCAGAACTGGGAATTGTGTCTGGCGGATGGTTCTGATGATGCGCATGCACAAGTAGGGGCGCGTTGTAAGGAATATGCAGCGAAGGATCAGAGGATCGTTTATCACAAACTTGCAAAGAATGAAGGAATTGCAGGAAATACGAATGAGTGTTATAAACTGGCGACAGGAGAGTACATCGGATTGTTTGACCATGATGATGTACTGCATCCTTCCGTTCTGTATGAGTATGTAAAAGTCATCAATGAGCAGGGAGCAGATTATATCTACTGCGATGAAACGACTTTTAAGGGTGACAGTATCGACAATATGATCACACTGCATTTTAAACCGGATTTCTCTATTGATAATCTGCGTGCCAATAACTATATTTGTCATTTCAGTGTCTTTGCCAGAGAACTGTTAGAAGGAACAGAATTGTTCAGAAGCGGTTTTGACGGCAGCCAGGATCATGATATGATCTTACGTCTGACATCAAATGCCAAATGCATCGTGCATGTGCCAAAGCTTTTATATTACTGGCGCTCTCATAAGGGCAGTGTGGCAAGTGATATCAGTGCCAAGCCATATGCGATCGCGGCTGCAAAGGGCGCAGTTGCTGACCATCTGACACGCTGTGGTTTTAAGAATTTTGAGATCAAGAGCACCAGAGCGTTTGAAACGATTTTTGAGATCAAGTATGAAATCCTGCGGGAGGATAAGATATCCATTCTGATCCCTAACAAAGATCATCTGGATGATCTGCGCCGTTGTCTGGATTCCATCAAGGAGCGTTCCACTTATGATAATTATGAGATTATCATTATAGAGAATAACAGTGAGAAACAGGAAACATTTGATTATTACAAAACGCTGGAAGGTAATGATAAGATCAAGGTCGTGACATATGAGGGCGAATTCAACTACTCTAGGATCAATAATTTCGGTGCGCAGTTTGCAACCGGTGAGTATTTGCTGCTTCTCAATAATGACACGCAGGTCATTACCATGAACTGGATGGAAAATATGCTGATGTATGCACAGCGTCCGGATGTTGGTGCAGTTGGTGCCAAACTCTATTATGGAGATCTGACGATCCAGCATGCAGGCATTGTGATCGGGCTGGGAGCACACCGGACAGCAGGACATACCCATTATAAGATCAATCATGATAATCTGGGTTATATGGGCAGACTTTGTTATGCACAGAATGTATCAGCAGTGACCGGGGCATGTCTTATGGTGAAGAAGAGCCTGTATGAGGAGCTGGACGGACTGGATGAGAGCTTTAAGGTAGCACTCAATGATGTGGATTTTTGTCTGAGGTTGAGGGAAAAAGGTTATTTGAATGTGTTCACGCCTTTTGCAGAGCTGTATCATTATGAATCTGCATCCAGAGGCAATGACATCGAGGATGCTGCCAAGGCACAGCGTTATAATGAAGAAGCAGAACATTTCAGGAACAGATGGAAAGAAGTCATTGAGAAGGGTGACCCGTATTATAACCCTAACTTTTCACTAAATTACAGTGATTATTCCTTAAAAACGCCTGATGAAGTTCAGTAAGGGCTTAATTTTTGATTAAATTTGATTAAATTACTACATTTCCTTGAAAAATTACCATAATTTTGATTTAATTATCATAGCGATTGTGATAATTAAATTTTTCACATATCGTGATTTGTGTTCTGGCATGGCCGACACAACTCAGTATACGCCAGATGTGTGTACTGAAAAGAGAGAATAATGGAGGTAAACAGAATGAGTTACATGGATGAATTTAACTTCTGGTTGAATGACGACTATTTCGATCAGGCAACGAAGGATGAACTTCTTGCTATTCGCAACAATGAGGGAGAAATCGAAGAACGTTTTTATAAAGAACTGGAATTTGGTACAGGCGGTCTTAGAGGTGTCATTGGTGCAGGTACAAACCGTATGAATATCTACACAGTAAGAAAGGCATCACAGGGTCTGGCTAATTATATCATCAAAGCCAACGGACAGAAGAAGGGCATTGCGATTGCATATGATTCCCGTTTCATGTCTCCTGAATTTGCTGATGAGGCTGCACTTTGCATGGCAGCAAATGGTATCAAGGCATATGTATTTGAATCCTTAAGACCTACACCGGAGCTTTCTTTTGCATTAAGAACATTAGGCTGCATCTCCGGTATCGTAATCACAGCAAGCCACAATCCACCGGAATATAACGGATACAAGGTATACTGGGAAGATGGCGCACAGATCACAGCACCTAAGGATAAGGAAATCATTGCAGAAGTTAAGAATGTAACAGATTATCATACTGTTAAGACCATGGACAAGCAGAAAGCGATCGAAGCTGGATTATATCAGGTGATCGGCAAGGAAATTGATGATGCATATATGGTAGAACTGAAGAAACAGATCATTCATCCTGATGTGATCAAGGAAGTAGCAGATGACATCAAGATCGTGTATACACCATTATGTGGTACAGGTAACAAGCCTGTCAGAAGAATCCTTTCCGAGCTTGGCTTCAAGCATGTATATGTTGTACCTGAACAGGAAAATCCTGATCCTAAGTTCACAACTCTGGATTATCCTAATCCGGAAGATCCCAAGGCATTTACATATGCTCTGAGGCTGGCTAAGGAGAAACAGGCAGATATCGTTCTGGCTACAGACCCTGATGCAGACAGACTTGGTGTATATGCATTAGATACAGCAAGCGGCGAGTACAAGTCCTTCACAGGTAACATGTCAGGTATGCTCATTGCAGAATATATCTTAAGAGAAAGAACAGCAACAGGAACAATGCCTGAGAATCCAGCACTTGTTACAACTATCGTTACAACAAACATGACGGCTCCTATCACAGAAGCTTATGGTGTAAAGAGAATCGAAGTACTGACAGGATTCAAGTACATTGGTGAGCAGATCAAGTTCTTTGAGCAGACTGACTCCAATAATTATGTATTTGGCCTGGAAGAGAGTTATGGTTGTCTGGCTGGTACACATGCAAGAGATAAGGATGCAGTTGTTGCAGTTATGTGTCTGTGTGAAGTTGCTGCATGGTGCAAGAAGCATGGCAAGACTTTATATGATATGATGCTTGAGATCTATGAGAAGTATGGTTACTACAAGGAAACACAGTATGCAATTACATTAAAGGGCATTGATGGTTCCAAGCAGATCGCTGCGATCATGGACAAGCTTAGAAGCAATCCTCCTAAGAAGTTCGGTGAACTGGATGTAGTCAGAGTACGTGACTATGAGAAGGACATTATTACAGAGCTTGCAACAGGCAAGACATATCCTACAGGCCTTCCTAAGTCCAACGTTCTCTACTTCGATCTGACTAATGATTCCTGGTGCTGTGCAAGACCTTCAGGTACAGAACCAAAGATCAAGTTCTACATGGGCGTTAAGGGAACAAGCATTGAAGACGCACAGAAGAAAGTAGATGCATTAACAGAAGAAGTTAAGGCCGTATTAGACTAAATAATATTGATATAATAAGAGAAAAGACATAAATGGAATCGGGAAGCTTATACTTTCCGATTCCATTTGGTATGAGAAAGGTATGGTAATACATCTATGAAGAAACTGATAGAGCAGATGTTAAAATTTGGAATGGTGGGAGTAGTCTGCTTTTTTATCGACTATCTGATCGGTATCATTGTATTGAATATAATTCTGCACACAGCCGGTGAGCAGTATTTTGAGTTAGGCTCTATGGCTGGTTCGGCTTTAGGCTTCACAATTTCTGTTATTGTGAACTATATATTAAGCTTTAAATTTGTATTTGAACGCAAAGAAGATATGAATCGTAAGGCTGAATTTGTTATTTTTATTATTTTGAGCATTATAGGTCTGGGACTGAACCAGTTGATCATCTGGGTATGTGTAGGTCCGATCTATGGAAATTTTGCATGGCTGCAGAAGCTTTTAAATTATAATCTGGCTTATACCGCAGCAAAGGTAGTTGCAACTGCGATCGTTATGGTATACAATTTTGTTACCAGAAAGATTTTTTTGGAGAAAAAAGCATAAAACCGAAAGGCATGGTCAATCAATGTCAATTGTACAGAATATAAAAAAGACAATTAATTACAGTCGGAAGAATGGATATAAAGAAGCTGTGCTGGCTGCATGGGAGCGTGTAACTGCCAGATATTATGCTGACTATACGTATCAGTCTCCAACAGAACAGGAACTGACCAGACAAAGAGAAGACAAAACACTGGATACAGTCTGTTTTTCTCTGATCGTACCTGCGTTTGAAACACACAGGAATCATCTGACCGATCTTATTGAGAGCTGTCTGGCACAGACCTATGGAAACTGGGAGCTGATCCTGGCGGACGGCAGCAAGTCAGAGGAAGTTTCTGCAGTGATGGCACAGTATGAAGATCCAAGGATCCACTATATCAGATTGCAGGAAAATGGTGGGATTTCAGAGAATACCGATCAGGCACTTGCCTATGCAACGGGAGATTATTGTGGACTGGTGGATCATGATGATATGCTGACACCAGATGCCCTTTATGAGATGGCTTGCGCGATTACCAGGGCAAAGGCAGAGGGCAGGGAGAAACCGGTATTGCTCTATTCTGATGAAGACAAGTGTGACGCGGAAGGTAACCGCTTCTATGATCCGCACATAAAGCAGGACTTTAATCTTGATCTGATCCTTACAAATAACTATATATGTCATTTGTGTGTAGTAGATACACAGACAATCCAGAAGCTGCTGATCCGTAAGCAGTATGATGGAGCACAGGACTATGATCTGGTGCTGCGGATCGTAAGCAGTCTGTTACTGCGTGAGAAGGAAAATGCAGCATCCGGTAAAGTAGAGGATTATATTTGTCATGTGCCCAAAGTATTATATCACTGGAGATGTCATGAAGGTTCTACTGCTGATAATCCACAGAGCAAAATGTATGCGTATGAGGCAGGCAGAAAAGCACTGGCTGATTTTACCTCCCGTATGGGCTGGAAAGCAGACATCCGTCATAACAAGCATCTTGGATTTTATAGGATCGCATACCGCAATGATGTACTGCTCCACAGAGAAGATCTGGCAGCAGTGGGCGGTTTTATTGTACATGCCGGCAAAATTGCCAGTGGATGCTATAAAGGACAGCCGAGGGTGTACGCAGGATATATGAACCGCATGGATCTGTATCAGAATGTGACATTGCTGGATATCAGAAATCTGGAAGTCAATAAGGCTTATATTGAAGTATATGAGAAAGTGACAGGACATCCATATGAGAGTACTTTTACAGAAGATCAGGCTGCAGTACTGCCCCAATGGATCAAAGAACTGACTCCTGAGCAACTGGATAAGCTGAATAAGAAACTCAGTCACAGACTGCTTGCAGGTGGTGCAAGACTTCTTCTGGACCCGGAGGCGGTCCGTAAACTGTAGAAAGTCGGAAATAGGAGCGAATATGGCGAAATCGACAGTAGTTATTCCAAACTACAATGGAATCCGTTATATAGAGGACTGTCTGGACAGTCTGTATACAGGAACACAGAAAGAAATAGAAGTCATTGTCGTGGATAATGCATCAACAGACGGAAGTATGGAACTGGTAAGAGATAAATTTCCACAGGTAAGGCTGATCCTGAATGAAGAGAATACAGGATTCTGTAAGGCAGTAAACCAGGGAATCGAGGCTGGCAGCACGCCGTATGTGATTCTGCTTAATAATGATACAAGGGTTGATCTTGCCTTTGTGCATGAACTGGAAAAGGCAATTGAGAAAGATCAGAGGATTTTTTCAGTCAGTGCCAAACTGATTTCTTTGTATGATAAGACTAAAACAGATGATGCAGGTGATTATTATTGTGCCCTTGGATGGGCTTTTGCCAGAGGAAAAGGTAAAAATCCGGATCTGTACCAGAAAGAATGTGATATTTTTGCTGCCTGTGGCGGAGCAGTCATCTATCGAAGAGAATATTTTGAGAGAGTAGGGCTTTTTGATGAGAATCACTTTGCCTATCTGGAAGATATTGATATAGGATACAGGGCTTTGCTCTGCGGATACCGGAATCGTTTTGCACCGGCTGCGATTGTTTATCATGCAGGAAGTGCAACTACAGGTTCCCAGTACAATGCCTTTAAGACAAAACTTGCGGCACGCAACAGTGTCTATCTGATCTATAAGAACATGCCACTGTTTCAGGTCATATTAAATCTGCCCTTTTTGTTGACAGGATTTCTGATAAAGACGCTCTTTTTCATCAAAAAGGGGCTGGCAAAAGAGTATGTATGCGGGCTTGCAGACGGAGTGAAACTTTCTGTGAGTGCCCAGGGAAAGGTAAAAAAGGTGCCTTTTTCTTCAGACAGACTGGTGAAATATATACAGATACAGTGTGCATTATGGTGCAATTTGTTAAAGTTGCTTCAAAAATAAAGTTGTACTTTTATAGGAAATATTGTAGAATATGGATTTGAGTAGTGCAAAGGGTAAGCAAAAGGTGATATAATTGATAAAAGACAATCAAAAATATTTTAATAGATTGCTTGTACTTCTGGATGCACTGGTAGTTGCGGTATCGTACTTACTGGCCTGGTTCTTATGGCTTGGCGGTTCAGTAGTGGAGATGGAGCCGGGAACCGGTGTCTTGGCAAGGGAGATTTATTTTTCTGCCCTTTTTGCAGTTATACCGGGGTATCTGCTCCTGTATAATGCATTTGATATGTATTCGCCCAAGAGAACGGCGAAGACGAAGTATGAGATATTTAATATCATCAAGGCGAATGTAGTCGGACTTCTGGCATTCATGGTGGTACTTTATGCCGTGAAACTGCCCGATTTCTCGCGAGGTATGATCGCGGTATTTTTTGGCATTAATATTGTGCTGGAAATGATCATGCGTAAGTGCGTACGCTTTGGACTGCGTTATATTAGAAAAAAGGGTTATAATATTAAGCACATTCTCCTTGTGGGATATTCCCGCGCAGGAGAGGAATATATTGATAAGATCAAAGAAAATCCGGAATGGGGCTATATTGTATGTGGTATTCTGGATGACAGGATTCCTAAGGGAACCCAATATAAAGGTGTGGAAGTAGTAGGTGAGATCGATCAGTTATCTGTGATCCTTGCAGATAACAATATGGATGAAATCGGCATTACACTGGCACTGGAAGATTATGACAGACTGGAAGATATC
>CAYRAW010000038.1:0-16898 GCA_964422225.1 uncultured Roseburia sp. | reverse complement strand
TCTGTAGATACAGGCGGAGTTGACTGGCAGTGGATTGCTATGGCTGAGTATGGCGAGGACTGGACAGGTGGATTTGATGGAAAGGCTAATGTAGAACTTGATTCTGTCAAAAAGATGCTTACAATGGAGCAGAATTGGGTAAACAGTGGTCTTGCAGAAGTATCACCTGATGGTCATGTTGACCTGGAAGCAGGTTTCCAGAATATTCTGGATCACAACATTGTATCCTTCCCGAAGGCAATGTGGTATATGAGCCGTTTCACTAACTATATGCCTGAAGAAAAGGGCAACTGGTACATTGCAAAGTGTCCTGTATTTGAAGAAGGTCAGCCTTGCTCAGTTGGTGTAGGTGGTACAGGTACTGTTGTAACACAGCAGTCTGCTAATAAAGAACTTGCAGCAGAATTCCTTTGCTGGGCTAAGATGTCAGATGAAGGCGAACAGCTTATCTGGGATAACTTAGGATTTGACGTATGTAACACAGCAATGTGGACAGAGCCGAGCTTTGCAACCAATATGGATAACCAGTATAATGCATATTTCAGAAATCTTCCTTATGAAGTATTGGCAAGTATTGGAATGGATAACATCGGTAAAATTTATTCTGTAGCAATCAGCCCTACTATTAATGAGCAGATGTGTAACGTAACCTTAAATGATATTCTGGAAAACGGAGTATCTGTAGATGAAGCACTGAAAACAGCACAGGATGTAATTGATCTTGAGCAGTAAAATGATATGTATTCTCTGTATCGTATGACAGAGAAGCATCTGGAACAGGGGACTGCAAATAACTTGCATTCCCCTTTCCTTTTTAAAACTGGGAAAGCAGGTTTTCTCTGAGGAATAAGGAGTGTGCGCACCATGAATAAATTTAAGAAATTTTTCTACTCACAAAAGGTAGCCCCGTATGTATTCGTGCTTCCCTTTATTTTGAGTTTTTCTTTCTTTTGGATATATCCCCTGTGCAGTACGATCGTTATGAGCTTTCAGGAGATTGAACCAACTGGTACTACTTTTGTTGGATTCAAGAATTTTGCAAAATTATTAAAAGATACAACATTTCATACAGCAATTTTGAACAGTTTTGAATATATGATATTAACGCTGGTTTTGTTGATTCCTTTTCCAATGTTGTTTGCAGTATTAATGGATTCCCGTCTGGTCAAGGCAAAAGGATTCTGGAAAGCATGTCTGTATGTGCCGGCATTGACTTCTGTTGTTATATCCGGTACTTTGTTCAGACTGATGTTTTCTGAATATCCTACAGGACAGATGAACCTGATCGCGCAGGCGCTGGGTTTTGGAACATTTAAGTGGTTAAAAATGAAGGGTACAGGTCTTGCAGCATTGTTGATCGTATGTTGTTGGAGATGGACTGGTGTAAATATGTTATATTTTATTTCTGGTCTGAAGGCTATTGATACCGAATTGTATGAATCGGCACAGATAGATGGTGCAAGTGCATGGCAGAAGCTCAGATATCTAACGATTCCTTTATTAAAACCAACTACGATTTATGTTCTTACGATCAGTGTATACGCAGGACTTGCAATGTTCATGGAGTCCTATATGTTATGGGCAGGGCCTGATTCGCCGAATAATATTGGACTTACCATTGTAGGATATCTGTACAAGAGAGGTATTGCCAAGAATCAGTTGGGTTATGGTAGTGCTGTTGGAATAGTGCTGTTATTGATGGCATTGTGTATCAATATTGTTCAGTTAGTTCTGAATGGAACATTTAAAAAGGAGGAGAGATAGTATGGCAAAGACATCCTCTGCAAGTGATAAAGAAAATGGTGGAATGAAAGCAAAAAGAACATTCCTTAGTATATTGGGAACGGTGTGGTTCGCAGCACTGTCCTTCGTTGTGGTATTTCCTATTATCGCAGGTCTGGTAGCATCCTTCAGGCCGGGTACAGAACTGATCAGAAAAGGTCTTAGTATTGACCTGGATTTCAGCACTATGACACTCGCCAACTATAAGTATTTGTTTGGTGGTAATGCAGATTCGCAGAAGTATTTTATGTGGTTTAAGAACAGTCTGATTCTGACATTTGTGTCAGTTGTTTTGACCTTGATTGTCTGCTACATAGTTGCCTATGGTCTGTCAATGTATGAATATAAATTGAAGAATTTTCTCTTCTTCTTGGTTATTGCTACTATGATGGTGCCGTTTGAAATTCTGATCCTTCCTCTATATAAGGAAATGATCAGCCTGAAATTGATCGATACGATGGCAGGTGTTGTGCTGCCGGGTATTTGTGGTGCTTCAACAATATTCTTCTTTAGACAGTATATGATCGGACTTCCCAAGGAACTACTGGATGCCGGACGAATTGATGGAGCAACAGAATATGGCATTTGCTTTAAGATTATGATGCCAATTACCAAGCCTGCATTTGCTGCAATGTCTATTTTGTGTGCTATGGGTGCATGGAATAATGTACTCTGGCCTATGCTGGTCTACAGAAGTGCGACTAAGTTCACATTACCTATTGGTTTGAATACACTGCTTACACCGTATGGTAATAATTATGATGTTTTGATTGCCGGATCCATGGTGGGAATTATCCCGGTATTTGTAGTATTCCTGTGTTTCCAGAAATATTTTATTGAAGGTATGACAACAGGAGCCGTTAAAGGCTAAAGCAGATAATATAAGTTGACTCCCGGATTTTTCGAATGAAATTTCCGGGAGTCTTTTTCTTTGAATATTTGGGATATTAAAGCAGGATATATTGTGAAAATACAGTCACTTTGATACAATAAGGAATAAATATAAGGAAAGCAGAAAGGCAGAAGATATATGAAACTGTTAATTCAGAGAGTAAAAGAAGCTGCGGTCGCAGCAGATGGTAAAACAATAGGGCAGATTGGACATGGCTTGCTGGTTTTGGTAGGAGTAGCAGATACGGATACCAAACAGATTGCGGATAAATTAGTGGATAAACTGACAAAATTACGTATTTTTGATGATGAACAGGGCAAGACGAATCTTTCTGCAGCAGATGTGCAGGGAGAATTTCTCATTATTTCCCAGTTTACATTATATGCTGACTGCCGCAAAGGGAATCGTCCCTCTTTTACCAATGCAGGAAAACCGGAGCTTGCCAATGAATTATACGAGTATATCATTGATTCCGTTAAGGCAAAAGGCTTTCACACAGAGCATGGCAGCTTTGGGGCAGATATGAAAGTTTCTCTTTTAAATGACGGCCCCTTTACCATTATGTTGGATTCTGATGAATTGGTAAAGTGATAAAAGGAAAAAGTAAAAGGAAGGAAATGAAAATGGAAACCAGAAAGTATACTACATCAGAGTTGATCAGGCGGTTTATGCCTTATTTTAAACCATATTATAAGACTTTGTTCACTGATCTGTTCTGTGCGGCACTGACTACAATATGTGAGATCATTCTGCCGCTGATCATCAGGCAGATCACCAATACCGCTTTGCAGGATGTAGCATTGCTGACGACTAAGATGATAGCAAGTCTTGGATTTTTGTACTTTATCCTGCGTATTATTGACTGTCTTGCCAATTATTATATGGCAGATATAGGTCATGTCATGGGTGCTAAGATAGAGACAGATATGCGTCGGGATGCCTATGCGCATTTGCAGCAGTTGTCTAATACTTATTTTAATAATACAAAAGTCGGACAGATCATGGGCCGAATTACCAATGATCTGTTTGAAGTAACAGAATTTGCGCATCATTGTCCGGAAGAATTTTTTATTGCGGTATTGAAGATCGTGATTTCCTTTATTATCCTTGCAAGGATTCATCTGTTACTGACAGTTATGGTATTCATTTTTGTACCTATTATGACCATCGTGTGCCGTATGATCAATAAGAAGATGCGCTCTGCCTTTGGACAGCAACGTTATCAGATCGGTGAACTGAACGCCAAGATAGAGGACAGCCTGTTAGGCCAGAAGGTTGTAAAAGCGTTTACCAATGAAGAGATAGAGAAGGAAAAGTTTGAGGAGGGCAACCAGGAATTCTTAAAGATCAAGACTTACACCTATATGCTTATGGGTATGTTCAATACTTCTACAAGAATATTTGACGGTCTGATGTATCTGGTGGTTATCTTAGGCGGTGGCTATTTCCTCATGCAGCAGCAGATCCTTCCCGGGGATATGGTAGCTTATGTTATGTATGTGTCCACTTTGATCGCAACGATCCGCAGGATCATTGAATTTGCAGAGCAGTTCCAGAGAGGTATTACAGGTATCGAAAGATTTATTCAGATCATGGATGCTGATGTTGAGATATTCGATGAACCGGATGCAAAAGAGCTGGTGAACCCTAAGGGTGAGATCGTATTTGAAAATGTAAGCTTTGAATATCCGGATGATCATAATAAAGTATTCCATAACTTAAATCTGACGATCCATGCGGGCGAGAAGCTGGCAATTGTAGGTCCCTCCGGCGGTGGTAAGACTACGTTATGTAATCTGATCCCAAGATTCTATGATGTGTCGGATGGAACGATCACTCTGGATGGCAATAATATCAGAGGACTTACGCTAAAGAGTCTGCGTCAGAATATCGGTATTGTACAGCAGGATGTTTATCTGTTCTCCGGTACAGTCTATGAAAATATTGCTTATGGTAAGCCGGGAGCTTCCAGGGAGGAAGTCATGGAAGCTGCCAGAAGAGCGGGTGCAGATGAATTTATACGGGGACTTAGAGATGGGTATGATACTTATGTGGGTGAACGAGGTGTGAAGCTTTCGGGTGGACAGAAGCAGCGTATCAGTATTGCCAGAGTATTCTTAAAGAACCCACCGATTATTATTCTGGATGAAGCCACATCTGCGCTGGATAATGAGAGTGAATACGCAGTAGCAAAATCATTAAATGAGCTTGCAAAAGGCAGAACAACACTTACGATCGCACATAGATTATCAAGTATCCGCAATTCTGACAGGATTCTGGTACTTACAGATGAGGGAATCGTAGAAGAAGGTAATCATGATGAACTGATGGCTTTGGGTGGTATCTATCATCAATTTTATATGATGGCAAATGAAATTAAATAAAGAAAGGTAGTATAAGGGTATGGCAGAAGAGAAGAAGAGAAAATTAGTCGGAGTAGAAGATCCTCAGATAGAAACGAAACGTATTACCATTTTTTTGATAGCTGCATTTGGAATTGCCTGGATCGCAGAGCTTGGCGTGATCAGACCTATGTATCAAAGCGGTGATGTGGATACTGTGAAGGAAGCTGTTAATATGATCAGTTCCATGATGTTTGCACCTGCATTTGCAGCACTGATCTCGAGAGTGTTGACTAAGGAGGGACTGCTTCATTCAGGATTCCAGTTTAATTTTGCAAAGCATAAGTTCTGCTTTTTGTTTGGCTGGTTTGGAACAACAACGCTGACTTTTCTGGGAGCAGTTTTGTATTTTATAATTTTCCATGACAATTATGATGCATCCATGACGAATTTCGTACAGACGGCAATCGATAATGGCTCAGAGATGGATGCGGTGAATATCATTGCTAATTTCAAGACGACCCTATTAATTAATGTATTCTCAGCGCCGGTACTGGATGTGATCAACAGCTTCGGTGAGGAATGGGGCTGGAGAGGTTATCTGCTTCCGAAGCTGTACCGTAAGTTTGGTACGGTTCCGGCAATTCTGATCAGTGGTCTGATATCTGGTCTGTGGTATGCACCTTTGGTATCTCTTGGTTACTACTATGGTACAGGCTATAGTGGATATCCGTTTACTGGCATTCTGGCAATGTGTATTTTTGGTATGGTCACGGGCTGTATTTATTCTTTTATCAGTCTGAGAAGTGGCAGTATTTTCCCTGCTATTTTTGCTCATAGTGCAGTGAACGTTATGATGTCACAGGCAGCATACTTTACTGCAGATGGCGGTAATTTCTTCGTAGGACCTGCACCGACGGGGATTGTTGCAGGGATTCCGTTTATCATTGCAGCCATAGTATTTATGTTATATTTAAAGAAGTATCCGGTAGTAAGCAGCAATGATAAGGATGCACAAGAGGCATAAAATGGAGAAAGAAATAACCTGTTTTGAGGCAGCCAGGGTAATGGAAAAGGCACTGGATGTAGGAGAGGCAATGCTGTGTACGGGAGCCGAGATATCCCGAGTAGAGGATACAATCTTAAGAATATGTCATTCCTACGGTGGCGGAGTGATAGATGTATTTACGATTCTGTCACTGATCATTTTAAGCTGGCATACAACAGATGACCAGAATTTTACCCAGACGAGGCGAATCTATTCCTATTCTACAGATCTGGGTAAGCTGGAGGAGTTAAATGCCCTTTCCAGATATATCTGCGCCAATAAACCTTCCTGCGATGAAATCGAGCAGAAGGTTGAAGATATCATGCATGGTGACAGGAGGTGTATCTCCAGGTCACGAATGACAGGATATGTATTAGGTGCCAGTGCTTTTGCCATTTTCTTTGGAGGCAATATGAGGGATGGTGTGGCAGCAGGTATGGTCGCACTGATCTTTTATTTCTGGGAATATATATTTGGACCACGGAGTAAGAACCGGGTGGTGTATACACTGCTGTCCTCATTTGCAGTGGGGATATTATGTATGCTGTCTGTTCTATGTGGAGTGGGAGTTCATGTTGATAAGGTCATGATAGGCAATATCATGCTTCAGATTCCCGGTATTAATATGATGAATGCCATCAGGGATATGATGTGCGGTGATATGATCACGGGGCTTTTGCGTCTGATGGAGGCGATCATTCTGGCAGTTGCCATCGCAGCCGGCTTCGCCCTTGCTATTATAGGATTTACAAAATTGGGAATCGGGGTGTAGTGAGAAAGATGATATGGGATTTTCTGACTAAGAATTACAGCCTGATCATAAGCGGTGCCATCGGAACGCTGGGATTTTGTCTGTTCTTTAGGATTCGCAGGGATAAGCTGATCTATGGCTGTATAGGAGGATTGCTTACCAGTCTGTTTTTTTGCATATGCAGTGATTTGGGACTATCGGTACTAATGCGTAATCTCATACCCACAATTGTTGGTACGTTGTATGCGGAAGTGATCGCACGTATTGTGAAAGCACCAGCTACCGTATTTCTCATACCGGCGGTGATTCCCCTCACACCGGGTGGTACGTTGTATTATACGATGAGTGCCATTGTAGAAGGAGATATGGTCAAGGCACAGCAACAGGGAGAGATTACGCTTATAGTAGCGTTAGGGATTGCAGTAGGAATTGTATTTATTTCGGTTATTTTCTATCAGTTAACGAATTGGAATGTGCGGTTAAAAGCTACAAAGAACAAACCGTGGCAGAAGAGATAAAAGGAGTGCAGATAAGTATGAAAATGTATGTGTACAGTATGAGGGAGTTTGATGAATTGCCGTATTTTGAACAGTATTGCAGTCAGAATGAGGTAGAATGGGCGTATACCAGGGAAACACCCTGTATGGACAATCTGGAAAAGGCAAAAGACTATGATGTTGTCAATATCATAACAACTGTTATCAATAAAGAAATGATAGATAAGTGGCACGATATGGGAGTAAAGTGCATAGCAACCAGGACCATAGGCTATGACCATATAGACTGCGACTATGCCAAAAGCCTTGGTATGGGCGTGATCCATATTACTTATTCTCCTGCAACAGTGGCAGATTATACGATCATGCTGATGCTCATGGGATGTCGTAAGATCCAGTATATTATGCAGAGAGCACAGATTCAGGATTATACATTGCAGGGCAAGATCGGCAGGGAGCTTCCAGGTATGACAGTCGGCATCATTGGAACGGGTAAGATCGGTAAAACAGTTATCCGTCATTTGTCAGGATTTGGATGCAGGATACTGGCTTATGATATTTATGAAAGTGATGAAGTGCGTCAGTATGCACAGTATACAGATCTGGATACGATTTACAGAGAATGTGATATCATATCTCTGCACGCACCTGCTACAGAGGACAATTATCATATGATCGATGCCAAGGCGCTGGATAAGATGAAGAGGGGCATTATCCTGATTAACTGTGCCAGAGGTTCCCTGATCGATACACAGGCTTTGATCGATGGAATTGAATCCGGTAAGGTAGGGTTTGCGGGACTGGATGTTATTGAACATGAGAGCGGCCTGTATTACTTTAACCGTATGGGAGAACCTTTACAGAATCCCATGCTGGCAATCCTTCGTTCTTACTCTAATGTTGTAGTGACACCGCATACTGCCTTCTACACACAGGAAGCAGTATCGGATATGGTAGAAAACTCTATTTTGTGTGCAAAGGCATATGTAAATGGTGAAAAGACTTTATTTGAGGTGTAGTATGTATATAATTTCTTTTTCTGAGTGGACGATTTTTAATATCTGGATACGTATTATAGTTGCAACGGTATTGGGAATTATTATTGGACTGGACAGAGGTGTTAAGAGAAGAGGCGGCGGTGCAAGGACAACTACTACAGTTTGTCTGGGAGCGGCGCTCATTATGTTATTGGAACAATATCTGATGCAGACTATGCCTGGTGCATCGGACATGACAAGAATGTCAGCGCAGGTCGTAAGTGGTGTTGGTTTTCTGGGTGCAGGAATGATACTGGTATCGGGACACCAGATCAAAGGACTGACTTCTGCGGCAGGAATATGGTTTTCGGCATGTGTTGGTCTGGCAGTGGGCATTGGTTTTCTGGATGGAGCGGTAATCATAACCATTGTATTGCTGGTCGTGCTGCATCTGATACCATATCTTGAAGCGCATATATACAGTCATTCAAGATATATGACTCTATACCTGGAAGTTGATGATGGAAGGGCGATTGGAGATCTGCTTCACAAATTAAAAGATGATGGATGCATGATCGATACTTTCGATGTAGATAAACCCAAGGCGAAGGGACTCTATTGTACGATCCTTTCTGTAATACACTGCCCGGAGGGAATCAGTAAGGAAGATTATATGCTAAGTTTAAGGGATATAGAGGGAGTCATATCTGTATATGATATGTAAATTTCGCTTGCAATAAAAGATGAAAAACGAATATAATGGGGAATGAAGAAAGAGAGAGGTGAAGAGCCTTGTCACAATTTACAAAAAAGGCGATTGTAGAGACTTTTCTGGAACTTTTGAAGGAACATTCTCTGGATAAGATCACAGTAAAAGACATTGTAGAGAAGTGTGGTATCAACCGTAATACGTTCTATTATTATTATCAGGATATTTATGATCTGATCGATGATGTCTTTGATATTGAGACAAAGAAGGTACTGGAGGATGAGAAACAGTATGGAACCTGGTATGAGGAACTGCTGCGTGTAGCATTGTTCGTCGTAGAGAACAGATCGGCTATTTTACATATTTATGACTCCAAAAGCCGGGATGTACTGGAGAAGTATCTGTTCACCATCTGCCATAAGCTGATCAGAAGGTATGTAGAGCAGCAGGCACAGGGGATGACGGTAAGTGATAGAGAGAAGGAGTTTGTGATCACATTCTATGGTTACTCTCTGGTGGGCATGACGCTTAACTGGATCAAGGGCAATTCCCAGTCGGATTCGGAAGAGTATTTAAAGGGAGTTGCTGCAATTTTTGAGGGAACAGTAAAAACTGCACTGGAATGCAGTTCTAAACTATCTGAATAAAGGATCATACTTTAGACATTTTTTTGAAAATGCCTAAAATTTAGTCAATCAAGGAGCAATGTTCAAATTTGATACATTGCTCTTTTTTTGTCCGTTTTATTTGTCGAAACAGGTCGATATACTGAAGCTAAAGATAGTAGGTGTCTGCAAAACATAATATTATGAATACAGAATTGTACAGATTTAACAAATGCATAAACAGACACTGTGCAGCCGTCAGTACTTAGGCGCTGTATTTTAGCGCCTTATGTACTGCTACGAGCTGCAGTGTAGCGAAAGCGGGTCTGTGTTGCATTGTTAAACCTGCACAATTCGTCCCATTCTTTATACTTGTTTCGCTGTTACCTATCTAAAGATAGAAAAGGGAGGTGTGACTTGTGGATAATTTAAAAGCAGAGAAGCGGGCTTATATTATTTTGTCTGCCATTCAGCTTATTCTTGGCGGTTATCTGATCGCCAGACCAATGCAGTCTTTTTCCATTGCATGTTATGCGATCGGTACAGTGCTGGTTGTATACGGAATCATTAAGTTGATCGGGTATTTTACCAAGGACATGTATCAACTGGCATTTCAGTTTGATTTTGCAATGGGAATTTTATCAGCGGTCGTAGGCTGCCTTTTGCTATTCCATTGGGAACATATTTTAAAAGTATTTCCTACATTCGTAGGTGTCCTGATTCTGATAGACGGAGTATTTAAAATACAGACGGCATTGGATGCCAGAAGGTTTGGATTAAGTAAATGGTGGCTGATCCTGATATGGGCGATCGCAGCAGGCGTGGCAGGCTTTGTATTGCTGGCAAGACCTGTTGAAGCAACAGAACTTATCATGCAGTTAGTGGGACTGAACCTGATGATAGACGGCGGATTAAATCTATGGGTTGTACTGTATACAGTAAAGGAACATAGAAATTTAAGATTTCGTAATTGAAAATTGAGGAGGATATAGATATGGGAACAATGACACATGCAGCAGGAAGGCTTGCTTTTTCAGCAGCAATTGATGTAGCACTTAAGAATGTAAGAAAGAACAGAGAAGATGGTATTATCAAGCTTGTGGACTTAATGGAGAAGTACATGAGTGGTGAGAAAATGGATGTAAACTATGATAAGGTCAGAGAAATGATCCGTGACAAAGACTGCACACTGAATAAGTATATGAACAGAATCATTGATGAGATCGATCCACATGTGTTAAAGACAACAGCTCTGAATCTGGGATATGAAGCATTTTTCTATGGAACGAAGACAATCCGTAAGATGCGTGAAGTGCATCAGTGCAATATTCCATGGCTGATTCTGATGGACCCGACCAGTGCATGTAATCTGCATTGTACAGGATGCTGGGCAGCAGAATATGGCAATCGTCTGAATCTGACATTTGAGGAACTGGACAACGTGATCACACAGGGTAAAGAGCTTGGTATCTACTTCTATATGTTTACAGGCGGTGAACCTCTGGTGAGAAAGGCAGATATTATCAAGTTATGTGAGAAACATAACGATTGTGCATTCCTTGCCTATACAAATGGTACCTTAGTTGATGAAGCATTCTGCGAACAGATGCAGAAGGTCGGAAATCTCTATCTGGCGATCAGTCTGGAAGGCTTTGCAGAAGTCAATGATTTACGAAGAGGTAATGGTGTATTTGGCAAGGTTATGAATGCAATGTCCTTATTAAAGCAGCATGGTCTGATCTTTGGTACTTCCATTTGCTATACATCCAAAAATATTGAGACAGTAACCAGTGATGAGTTTGTTGACCTGCTGGTAGAGAATGGCAGCCGTTATGCACTGTATTTCCATTATATGCCGGTAGGAAATGAAGCAGATGTAAGTCTACTTCCTACTATGGAGCAGAGAAAGTATATGTACACCAGAGTACGTGAGATCAGAAATATGACTCATGGTAAGGGATTGTTCACGATGGATTTCCAGAATGATGGTGAGTTTGTTGGTGGTTGTATTGCCGGAGGCAGAAACTACTTCCATATCAATGCAAATGGTGATGCAGAGCCTTGTGTATTCATTCATTATTCAGGTGCAAATATCAGGGAAAATACATTACTGGAATGCCTCAAGCAGCCTTTGTTTATGGCTTACCGTGATAATCAGCCATTTAATGATAATCAGTTAAGACCATGTCCTATGCTGGAGAATCCGGAGATCCTGCAGAGAATCGTTAAGGAAACAGGCGCAAAATCTACAGATCTGCAGTCTCCTGAAACGGTAGAGCATCTGTGTGCTAAGTGTCATGATTATGCGGCAGCATGGGCACCGGAGGCTGATAAACTGTGGAATGAATCTACACATATGGAGCATGCATATGAGAATTACAAACCAAAGGAAAACAACAAAGACGAAAAAGTCTCATAAAAAAGTAATTCTAAAGTGGATCATTCTTCTGGTGCTTTTTGGGATAGCGCTGTATTTTTACAGAAATTCTCTGGAAGAAATATTGCAGGGGATTCAGGCTTTGTCTGTCAGACAGTTATTGATAAGCTGCCTGATCGCAACGGCATTTTTCCTCACAGAAGGTTATATCGTGTATTATATGGCACATCCCATAGAGGTGACCTATAGCTGGGTAAAAGGTATCAGGGTTGCGTATCTTTGTGAGTTTTATCGTATTTTGACGCTGGGCAGTGGTTCCGGTTTTGCAGCGATCTATTATCTGCAAAAAGATGGTGTTGCTTATGCCAAAGGAACAGGAATTACCATGATACAGTTTGTCTTTAAGAAAATTGCAGTTATGCTTTTGGGCGTAACAGGGTTTATCTATTTACTGGAGCAGCCACTGACAGGAGAAGTGTTAGGCGGTTATCGGAAAGCTATGGTAACAGGCTGTGTGGTCACTATGTTGATCGCTGTCTGCATGACTGTGATCACATTGTCTGAAACAGTAAAGAACTGGCTGTTATATGCAATAGACTGGGCGCAGAAGAAATATCCTAAATATAATGTGCAAATGCAAAAGTGGCGGGAAAATCTGATCCTTTTGAACGATACAGGAAGAAATTTGCTGACTCATAAGAAACGTTTCCTGATGTTGCTGGTATTAAATCTGTTTAAACTGGCAGTGATTTATACGATACCGGCATATATACTGTATGGAACGGGATTGCTCACGATCACGCAGAGTATCATGCTTATGGCTGTGACATATATGTTGGCGGGAGTTATCCCTGCTCCATCAGGGATAGGCTCTCTGGAGTTTGTATTTTTGCTGTTTTTTAACTGTTTTGCACAGGAGAGCAATACTGTTCCTTCGATTCTTGTATTTCGTTTTGCAACATGGATGGTGCCCTTTGTGATAGGAGCGATCGTGTATGCAGCAGATAAACTTGTGCACGCAGGGCAGACAAAATAAACAGGCAGTATGATTTGGATGGCTTTTATAAGTCATCCAAATTTTTTTGTATTTTTTGAAACTTTTTTGGGGTATGATATGTCTAATGTACATAACAAGGAGGTGCGAAGCGATGAATATCTTTTCCGGAAAAGACAAAGCAAAAGAAAAGAAGATAGAAGAAATATTATTACAAAATTACGACAGTTATTACCGCCTTGCATATAGCTATGTGCACAATGAAGCAGATGCAGGCGACATTGTACAAAATGGTGCCTATAAAGCCATTAAAGGAAGTCATACCCTGGAACAGGCAGAATATGCAGCCACATGGATCTACCGCATTATGCTCAATGAGATATTCCGTTTCTGTAAGGAGCGAGGCAAAAATATCGTATCGTTGGACGAGATGCCCATAGAGCAGGGGAAGGAAGATACTTATATCGATTTAGATCTGCAACGGGCGCTGGATACACTTTCACCGCAGGATAAGGCAGTTGTGGAGTTAAGGTTCTTTGAGGACAAAAAGCTGGAGGACATTGCAAACATACTGGATGAGAATGTCAGTACAGTAAAAAGCCGGTTATACCGCAGCATGAAGAAGCTGCGTATAGAGCTGGAGGAATCGTAGAACAGGATATAGAAAGGACAGGTGCCGTTATGGATGAGAAGCGCATAGAATTAGAAGCATGCAAACGGACATATGAACAGCCTCATATGTCAGCAGAACAATTACAGGCAATGAAGGATAGAATAGAGGCAGCAAAAATGGAGAATAGAAGAGAAGCAAGGAAGAAAAATGGAGCAATGAAAGCAGCCCTTGCTGCAGCAGCAGTGGTGGCAGCATTTGTAATATTGCCCAATACATCAGCAGGAGTAGCACATGCAATGGAACAGATTCCAGTGATCGGTAAATTGGTAGAAGTGGTGACTTTCAGGAATTATCAGTATGAGGATGAGCGTAATCAGGCAGATATTGAAGTACCGGAGATCGTTCCACAGAGTGTAACAGATACGGTAGCAGAAGAAGTTTCTACAGATGTACAGGAGAATTTACAGAAGTCAGCAGATGAGATCAATGCAGAGATTCAGAAGATATCAGATCAGTTCGTAAAGGAATTTGAAGAAAATCTTCAGACAGAAGGCGGTTATCAGGATGTGCTCGTAAAATCTGAAGTGGTTTCTACGACACAGGATTATTTTACACTGAAGCTGATCTGTTATCAGGGTGCAGGAAGTGGAGCGGAATGGAATTATTATTATACGATCGATCTGAATACAGGTGAGAGATTGCAGTTGAAGGATCTTTTCCTTGAGGGAGCAGATTACATTACGCCGATCAGTGAGAACATTAAGGAGCAGATGAAGGAACAAATGGCAGCAGATGAGAACAAGATATACTGGCTGGATGATCCTGAAGTACCGGAGTGGAATTTTGACCATATTACAGATGAAACTGCTTTTTATCTGGATGAGAATGGTAACATCGTGATCAGCTTCAATGAAGGTGATGTAGCACCTATGTATATGGGAGTTGTTACATTTGAAATTCCTGATAATGTGGTAAAAGATATTAGAAAATAGGTAGAATAAATAAAGGCTGGTGCATATCAAAATGTGCATCAGCCTTTATTGGTATTTATTTATATACTAAGCCAAACGTCATGGTAGGTTTATCTGTTTCATATGTTAAAGTTGCGGGATTAGAATCAAGATCGTCAAAGAAATAAACCTGACCGTTTCCAATACCGATCAAACGATAAGTGGTTCCAAGATTTCGGTATTTGGTAGGAATATCAATGACATACCTGTATGTGCAGTCAGTCAGAGATACTTCTTTATTATTTTTGGTTACGTTAACTCTCAGTGCACAGGCAAATTGATAATCTTCAATAAATGCAGAAAATACTTCATAACATGCCTTGCCCTGATATCTCATCTGACCAGTCACAACGTAAGAGGGGTCTACATTATCAGGAGCCATATAGCACAGTCTGGTTACGACATTTCCATTTCCATTTGCTTCTACATTATTCCATGGTGCATTACTGTCTGTTGCATAATACACAAGAGGAATTGTAGGATTTGTCATTGTCTGGAATGCATCGGCCTGTGCTTTGGTATCCATAATATAACATGCACCATTGCTGTTTGTCTGTGCGAAAGCAGCAATGCTGTCAAGGCTGGTAAAAGGAATGGAGCCGATCATTTGTGTCGTTACACCGGTATCAGAAATTCTAAATATAGGTTTGTAGGCAATCTTAGAAAATGCTGTAACATCTTCAATAAAAGTGCTGGTGCCCATAATAATACGGTTTACAGTACTCATATTGGCAAATGCATATGCACCAATGGAAGTAATCGTGCTGTCAATTTGAATTGCAGATACGCTCTTGGTTCTCCAGGGACGTTCATTTAAAGACCAGTAATCATAGCTTGGAATAGCACCTGTTCCTGTTACATGGAGAGTATCTCCTTCTACTTTAAATACAATATCAGTGCCGTCTAAATAGTAACAATTATCTCCAGGTACAGTCCAGGTTTCTCCTTTTGCTTCAACAACCGTTGATGGAATCGTGCAAACAGATAAGACCATTGCAAGAGTTAATGCCAGTGTCTTATGAATTTTCATAGAGTTCTCCTTTCATATGAACATAGATTTGTAATAAGTATAAAATTTTTGGCTTGCATAGTCAATCTATTTGTCTAATTTTCTATATTTTTAAGACAAAAGCCAGCATCAATTTTATGATTGCTGCAGTGAATAAATGGTAATGCCAGCACAGGCTACTGTTATGGTAGTCCCGATAGTGAGCATGGTAAATACAGTGCATTGATCCAGAAAAATACCTCCCAGCAGACTGGAAAGTAAATTGGCAATGGTAATCATACCAGTTACAAATGCCTGTCCTTTGACAGCATCATTGGGAAGCATTACTTCATTAACATAGTGGACAGAGCCGGGAATAAATACTGCAAAGGATAAAGACTGGAATACCATGGATAAATATAAAAGAGGAATATTTGTTGCAGAGAAGATCATGGCAGGAAGTTCCAGTAATCCAGAAAAAGCCTGCAGGCTGCCTAAATCTATGAAAATAAAAGCAGTTTACTATAAATATTAATAAAGAAAATATAGCACAAATCGTGGATATTGGTGTAGACTATGTATCGGGTAAATGTTGAACAATATGGTAAATGGAAGGCTGGTCTGAATCATGACGGGAGAAGAAAGACGAAAGGCAATTATTGATATAATGAAAGTATCTGCAAAACCGGTATCGGGAACTGCGCTGGCAAAGCAGTTCCAGGTAAGCAGGCAGATAATCGTACAGGACATTGCGCTGCTGAGAGCAGTAGATTACAATATTTATTCTACGGCGCGAGGTTATGTGTTGATGTCTGAGTTCATAGAGGATAAACGTAAAAAGGCATATAACAATGCAGCAGCAATAACCAGAGTTTTTCATGTGTGTCATACGGATGAACAGATGGAAGATGAACTGAATACCATTGTGGATATGGGAGGCAGAGTATTGGATGTATATGTTGAACATGCGGTATATGGAGCAATCAGAACCGATCTGCCAATTGCGTGCAGGCGTCATGTACAGGAGTTTATGGACAGTATTCATAATGGAAGATCAACGCCGCTTAAGAATCTGACAGCAGGAGATCATTATCACACGGTAGAAGCTGATGACGAAGAAACTTTGGATTATATAGAAAAGGCTCTCAAAGAAAAAGGTTATCTGATTAATTCCCGGTGATGAATTTTTTCAATGAACCCTGATTAAAAGTAATAAAATCTTGTATATTGAAAATAAAAAACACCGTCCCCGATGCCAATGCATTGAAAACAGTGCTTTGAGTGCACCGCCAGGGGTTCGAACCCTGGACACC